>JALYSX010000041.1 GCA_030854585.1 Vulcanimicrobiota bacterium | reverse complement strand
ACGATCACCTGATGGAAGAGCTGCTCGAAGGCGTCGAGCCGCCGCTGGATGAGATCGAGCGCGATCTCTGCGTCGAGTGCTCGCACGATCAGATCGTTCCGGTCCTGGTCGCTTCGGCGGTCTCCGGAGCGGGCGTGCCGGCCTTGGTGCGCGCGATGGAACGCTGGTTCCCGTCGCCGGCCGACGCACCGATGGTCGACGCCGAGGGACGCGAGATCGATCCGGATCCGAACGCGCCGGTGATCGCGCAGGTCATCAAGACCACCGTCCATCCCCAGAGCGGCAAGCTCTCGGTCGTGCGCGTCATCGCAGGGACCCTCAAGAGCGACGCCACCCTCACCAACATCGCAAAGAACGCAGAGAAGGTCCGCTCGGGCGGGCTCTACCGATTGCAAGGCAAGAAGCAAGAGGCGATCGCCGAAGCCGGCCCCGGCAGCATCGTCGCGATCGCACGACTCGAGACGGTCGCGACGGGCGACACGCTCACCTCGAACGGCCACAAGGTCTTGCTCCCGCGCGTCCCGCAGAGCGAACCGGTCTTCGCGATCGCAATCCGTCCGAAAGAGCGGATCGACGAAGCCAAGATCTCGCAGATGCTGGTCCGCATCATCGACGAAGACCCGTCGCTGCGCCTACAACGGGCCGAGGTCACGAACGAGTTGCTGCTCCTCGGGTCCGGCGAACAGCACGTCTCGATCGCGGCCGAGCGGCTGGCGCGCAAGTACAAGGTCGAAGTCGAGATGCACGCGCCCCAGATCCCATACACCGAGACGATCGCGACGGGCACCGAGATCCATTCCCGGTACAAACATCAGACGGGCGGGCATGGGCAGTTCGCCGACGTGAAACTGCGGTTCGCGCCGCGCGAACGCGGTAACGGCGTGACCTTCGAAGAGAAGATCGTCGGAGGCGTGGTGCCGCGCCAGTTCTTCCCGGCCGTCGAGCGGGGCGTGCGCGAGGCCCTGATGCACGGCTGCGTCGGCGGGTACCCGGTGACCGACGTCCACGTCACCCTCTTCGACGGCGCCTTCCATGACGTCGACTCGAGCGAGATGTCGTTCAAGACCGCCTCAGGCATGGCCGTTCGCGACGCGCTGCCGAAGTGCGGCCCGACCGTGCTCGAGCCGATCGTCCGCGTGACGGTCACCGTCCCGACCCACTATACTTCGACGGTCATCCAGCAATTGACCGGCAAGCGGGGACAGATCCTCGGCATGAATTCCGCCGAGCGCGTCGGATATGACGTCGTCGAAGCGGACGTGCCGCAGGTGGAGCTCGCCCGCTATATCACCGAACTCCGCACCGCAACTCAAGGTCTCGGCACGTACTCGTGGCGTCACGAACGCTACGATGCCGTGCCCGGAAATCGCATCCCCTCGAAAGTAGGAGCATGAAACGTCTCGTCGCCCTCGTCGTCGCCGCGTCGTGTATCGCCGGCTGCAGTAAAGCCGGAACCGACAATACGTCCGCGACGGGAGAACACTCCTGGACCAGGTCCGGCGTTCTTCGCATCGCCATCCAGAGCGAACCGAAGAACCTCAACATCTTGCTCGCGTCGAATACGACCGATAACATGATCGACCGGTTCATCTTCGATACGCTTACCACTGCAGACGCGACGGGGACCATCATCCCGGCGCTAGCCGAAACGGTCCCGACGGCCGAGAACGGCGGGATCAGCAAAGACGGCCTGACGGTCACCTTTCACCTGCGCAAAGGCGTCAAGTGGAGCGACGGCGTCGCGTTGACCAGCAAGGACGTCAAGTTCTCGTGGCAGTCGATGGTCAATCCCAACAATAACGTCGTCTCGGCGCACGGCTTCGACGAGGTGAAGTCGGTCGACACGCCGGACGACACGACCGTCGTACTCCATCTCAAAGAGAAGTTCGCACCGATCGTGAGCGAGTTCTTCGGCGAGAGCGATAGCCCGGTCGCGATCGTCCCGGCCCACCTGCTCGCGCAGTACCAAGACGTCAATCGCATCCCGTACAACAACGAGCCGATCGGCTCCGGCCCGTTCAAGCTCTCCGAGTGGGTGAAGGGCGACCACATCACGCTGGTTCCGAACGCATCGTACTACCGCGGCGCGCCCGGGCTCAAGCAGATCGTGATCCACATCATCCCGGACGAGAACACCTCGCTGAACGAACTGCGCACCCACGACATCGACTGGATGTTCGAGCCGTCGTTCGCGACCTACGCATCGCTGCGCAATATGCCGGACGTGCTGGTGCATTACAACGCCATCAACGGTTACGAAGGCGTCCAGCTCAACACCTCGCACCCGCCGCTCGACGACAAGAACGTACGCCTCGCGATCACGCTGGCGATCGACAAGAAGCGCCTGCTCGACTCGCTGACATTCAGCCAACAGAAGCTCGCGACCGAAGACCTGCCGGACTTCCTGTGGGCCTACAACAAGAACGTGACCGTGAACGGCTACGATCCGGCCAAGTCCAAACAACTCCTCGCCGCGGCCGGCTTCACGCCCGGCGCGAACGGGATCCTCACGAAGGGTGGCACGCCTCTCTCCCTGTTGCTCGTGAGCAACGGAAGCAACGCCACCCGCAAGAAGGCGGCCGTGCTGATGCAACAGATGTTGCACCAGGTCGGCATCGACGTCTCGGTCAAGTTCTACGACGGCGCCACCCTGTTCGCGCCGGCCGGCAACGGCGGTATCCTGCAGGGCGGCAAGTTCGACATGGGCCTCTCTGGCTGGTTCGCCGGCGTCGATCCGGACAACGCGTCGAACTACGTGAGCAAGAACATCCCGCCGGGCGGCTACAACTACACGCGCTACAAGAGCGCGGCCATGGACGCAGCCCAGTCGTTAGCCCTCCAGAACTACGATCGTCCGACCCGCAAGAAAGCGTATGCGACGATCGAAGAACTGCTCGCAACCGACAATCCGCAGATCTTCTTCTGGTGGGATCGCCAGGCGCAGGGCGTCAGCCCCGACTTCAAGGGCTTCGACCCGAACCCGGTCACGGAGTCGTGGAACGCCTACACGTGGACTATCTAGGCTCGCCCGACCGTCCGGTCGGACCGTTGCCGGAACTCGTCTGGCTGCGCAAGATCATCGTCGAACGTGCGCTCACCCGTGGGGATTACATCCTCTCGGGCGGTGCGCGGAGCGACTACTACATCGATAAGTTCGCGCTCTTCGCCGATCCCAACGTGCTCCGTCGGATCGCACGACTGTTCACGCCGATCGTCGCCGAGACACAGCCCGACCTGATCGCCGGCACCGAACTCGGCGGCGTGGTGATCGCGACCGCCGTCTCGCAGATGTCGGGCATCCCGATGATCGCGGTGCGCAAGACGCCCAAAAGCTACGGCGCATTCGCAAACGACTTCGTCGAAGGTCCGTACCACAAGGGGCAAAAGGTGCTGCTGCTCGAGGACGTCGTCACCAACGCGCGCAGCCTGTTGAAAGCAGCGTCCGATCTCGAAGAACTCGGTCTGACGGTCACCACCTGCGCCGTCGTCAGCCGTGGCCTCGCCCCGGTCCGCGCGCTGATCCAGTTCTCGCTCCCCCGCGGCAACGCCCCGCTCGAGAACTAGCCGCCCTTCGAGACGCCTTTCGCGCTCCTCAGGGTGACGCTGGTGGTGTTACCGAGAGCTATCCATTAACAGCGTCATGCTGAGGAGCGAAGCGTCTCGGAGCACGTCCGCCTAGATGCTGAGTTCCATCCCGTCATCCGCTACGGCGGTCGGGCCGCGGAACTCTTGCTCGGCGTAGTCTTCCAGCTCACCGGGTGCGTAGTCGCTACCGTAGTGCGTGAGCACGAGGCGGCCGACTTCGGCTTGCTTCGCCATCCGGCCGGCTTCGCGCGATGAGGTGTGACCGCGCGGACTCTCTTCTTCTCCGAGGCCGAGCGTGCACTCGCACAGGAACAGTTCGGCGTTCTTGGCGAGATTGATGACCGACTCGCAGGGCGCCGTGTCGCCGGAATAGACCAGGCTCGAGGTCGCGCACTCCGCCCGGATCGCGTACGAGTCGATGTAGTGCACCGTCCTGGTGAGGCTCAGGCGCATGTCGTTGATCTCGAGCGGCTGCCGCATGTCGTACTCGTGCAACATGAAAACGTCGTCGAGGAAACTGCCCACTCCCTCCGGCGGAAAGGCCGCGCAGATCTGCCGCAGCACGTCGGCGCCGCCGGGAGGCAGATAGAGCGCCAGCCGACCTTCCCGGACTAACGGGCCGTACTTGAGCGCATACCGGAGCGGGATCAGATCCAGGAAGTGGTCGGCATGCATGTGCGTGATCACGACCGCATCGAGGTCCGTATAGTCGAACGCTTCGCGCAGATTCGAGAACGCGCCCGAGCCGAGATCGAAGAGCACCGAAGCTTCCCGACTGCGCAGCAGATAGCACGAGCAGGCGCGCGAGGGCCGCGGCACCGAGGAGCTCGAGCCGATCACCTTGAGCCGGATGTCGGATTGGACTACGTGATGGATGCGAGCACCTCCGAGACGTGACCGTCGACCTTGACCTTCGGCCAGACCTTCCGGATCCTGCCCTCGGTGTCGATCACGAACGTGGAACGGATGACGCCCTTGACCTTTTTGCCGTACATGTTCTTCTCACCGATCACATCGAACGCGTCGCAGATCGCCTGATCGGAATCCGCGAGCAGGGTGAACGGCAGATCGTACTTCGTCTTGAACTTCTGATGCGAGACGACCGAGTCGCGGCTGACGCCGACGATACGCGCCTTCTTCTCGGCAAAGGCCTTGGCGGCGTCGCGGAACTGCGTGCCCTCGCTGGTACAGCCCGGCGTATCGTCCTTCGGATAGAAGTAGAGCACGAGATACTCGTCCGTAAGCGAGGCGAGCGAGATGCTCGCTCCCGTATCATCCACTACCGACAGTTCAGGGGCTTTGTCGCCTTCGCTTAGCAAGGTAGTCTCCGTAGCGCGTTGTTACTGTGCGAACTGATCCAGCGGGACCATGAACAGGAGCCGATCTCCCGGCCGGACCTCGTCCACGAAGTTGTGAATCGGGTGGGCGCTTCCCTTGCCCTTAGCGCCCTCGCGCCAGACGTAGAGCGGTATCCACCGGACCTTGTAGCCCGGGCGCTCGGGCGGCGCCGGCGGCGGTTGATTGGCCTCGCCTTGGACGCGCTCGGCCAGTTGAAAGCGGCGCGCGTACGGTTGCCCTACGAAGATGTCAAAACGCCCACGGGTCGATTCGAAACGCGCGAGCCCGGCGATCGTCGGAGCGGTCAACTCGGTCGTCGAGAACGAGTTGATCTCGAAATGACGCTGGATCGAGGCGCCGAAGGCGCGATCGTCGATCCGCAGCACGACGTTCAGGTCTTCCGCGTCTCGCGCGCGTACGCGAGATCGCGCACCGAGTGCGGCCTCCAGATTCGCCGTATCGCTGTTGGTGACGCCGACCAGCGCGCGCGCGCGTTCGGGTGCGCAGAACGAGATCGTCTCGTCGTTGGTCGCGTCACCGGTCAGCAGATCGACCTTGCGATCGCGCGCGAGCTCGACCAGCAGCGCGTCCGGATTACGCTCGACGACGACGACTTGTTCGCCCATGTCGCGGAGGTAGTCGATCACGAGCGAACCCACGTTGCCGGCGCCACACACGATCACGTGACCGCTCCGGTGGATGCGCCTAAGCCCCTGCAGGCGCCGCGTCTGGGCGGAATTGAGTGCGGAGGTGACGGTCGCCGTGAAGATGGCGAAGATGGTGACGCCTGCGAGCATCGCGAGCATCGCGCCGAAGAGCGTGAAGTCGATGCCCAGACCGGTCTTATCCGCGCAGCCGTGACAAGGCGTGATATCGCCGTAGCCGACCGTGGTCATGGTGGTGGTGACGTAGTACATCGCCGACGGGACGCTCAGATGCATCGCGAACACGAAATAGATCACGAAGGTGAAGTACGCGACGACGCTGCCGACCAGTACCGTGCGCAGGATCGGCTCGACCCGCCGGAGCGAGTTGACGAGATCGTTCCAGTGCGCGCCCAGACGTTCGCGTCCGGACTTTCCGGAACGACGTGCGGCATCCGGCCACGAATCGCGTAGCGACGGTGCGGGGCCGAAGACGACGATTCGATCCTCGACGCCGAGCTTGCGTCCGATCAGATCGGAGTCGTCGTGAGACTCTTCGCCGTGGCAGAGATACGGGACGTCGCCATTGACGCCCACGATGCGCGCGCCGATGCGCGCCTCGGCCTCGGCGACCGTCGAGCCGACCACGCCGTAGTCCGCCGCATCTCGCTCGGAGAAGCCGAACAGGCGCACGGCCCGATGTTCGAAGGCGCGGTCCCGCGCGCTACGGCGCGAGAACCCGCCGACCATCGTCTCGAGGGTCGGGAACGGGAGCGCGTACGAGCAGCCCGGGTCGACGGCTGCGGCAGCATAGGTCGCGGCCGCGTGGGCGGCCGGCGAAATGGCCGTGCACTTGTAGCGCAGGCCTTCTTGGATCTTGTGTCCGAGCAGCGGGTTGAACTGCCGGAGCGTGATCTGCACTTGATCGTTGATATCGCGCGCAGCAAGCGCGATCCGTAGATTGAGGCGGTCGTCTCCGGAGACCGCGACCAGGCAGTAGTTCTCGCCGGTTCCGCGCGGCTGCAAGCCGGCCCGCTCCAGGACGCCCGGTTCGGTCGCGTCGTGATTGTGGAAAGTGAACGCGTCGCCGAACTCTTCGCTCAGCATCTTCGCTTCGTGATCGAGCTTGCGCTCCGCGCGTTCGTCGTCGTGGTGCCAGATCAAGACGACGCGATGCCCGGCCGTCTTCAATATCTCGCGGCAGATCTCGAATGCGAGGTAGTCGCCGCCCACGACGATAATGAGCGTCTCGGTCGCCATATGCCGCCTGCTTCGCCGTCCGAACCCGGGTTCCGCGCTCCCCATCCGCTGACGGAGCGTCTTATCGCGCGCCTCGATGGCCGCGCGACCGCCCGCGTCCTCGAGGTCGGGGCCGGTAGCGGCCGGAACGCCGCGGCCTTG
>JALYSX010000247.1 GCA_030854585.1 Vulcanimicrobiota bacterium | reverse complement strand
TAGCGATAGGTGTCGTCCCAGATCTCGAAGACCGGAAGCTTCGCCGCGGCCTGTTGCGCCGGCATCATGGAGACGCGCGGCGACTGCATCAACACACCGGCCATCACGGTCTTGTCGCCCGGATGCGGGATCGCGTCGAACAGGTCCGGCGTGACGACGCGCAGCTTGGTCTTGCCATCGACGCCCATGTAGAGCCACACGAGCACCTCGTTGCAGAGCCACAAGAGCCGGTGGTAGTCCTGCGTGAGCTCGTGCAACCGAAGGCGCTTCTCTTCCGCTTTGAAGGCGGCTTGCTTGCCCTTCTCGGTGCTGACGATTCGAACCGCAGGCTTGTCATACAGCGACGCGACCTCGTTGACGAGACGGAGCGTCACGTTCTGCGCGAGCGCGACATTGCCGGCCGGCGCGCCCTGGATCGTCAGTCCGAGGTAGCCCTTCAACTTCTCGCGGTAGTCCGGTCGCTGCCAAATCGTGTCGATGACGTCGCCAATATCCTTCGCGTAGTCGTCGCGATAGAGGCGGACGCGCTGGGCCATCTCTTCGCGTCGGCGACGATGCGGGTTGTCATTGTTCACCTGCGAGACCGCCGCGGCGATCATCTCGTGCGTGCTCGTCACGGTCTGACTCTTCGCGATGCCGTACTCGCGTACGATAAATTCGACGAGCGCGCGATGCGACTCGGCCTTGTACAGATCGATCAGTGCGGTCATCGTCGTCCCCCTGCGACGATCGCTCGTCGCTGCGTTTCTTCCGTGAGTGCTTCCTGTTCGAACGACCACAGCGCGTAGCCGAGCGCGGCCGGCGCGTGCGTCTTGTCGTCCTCGTCTTTCTTGCGCGTGCCCTCCGGATCGTCGTCGCCGGGACGCTTGACCAGGCTCTCGAGCGCGTCGACCAACACCGGCGCGCACGGGATCCGCACGTCCGGCGTCAGCGTCGGGGTACTCGCGACGAAGAATCGCGACTCACCGGCCGCCGACATGCACAGCCGGTTGATCATCTCGATGCGCGAGCTCCGCTTGATCTTCTTGGACATCGGCGCGGGGTTGAACACGTCGAGCCCCTCTTTCTGAAACGCCATGTAGACGGTCTGGTAGTCGGTCTGCGTCTCGCCCTTCCCGTGCGGATCGAGGAAGACCGTGCACCGGTCCGAATCGGGCGACGCGTTCACGCCGAACTCGCGCGCGAGGTACTGCACGAGCTTCTTCGCGTGCTGATGCGCGGTCGTTTGCTTGGTCTGGAGCTCGCCGACCACGCACCACATCGGAATCGGTGGCAACGCCGGCTTGCCCTGCGGTGCCGCCTTCGGATTCGGGAACAGGAAGAGCTTCAGGACGACGCTGGTGTTCCAGATGTTGCCGGGGTCGTGCCCGACGAGCAACGTCGACCGCGCGCGCGCGAGATACGGCTGGTGCGCGTCGAGAATCGCGGCGGTGACGTCGATCGCGTTCCGCGGCTCGGGAATCGGGAACAGATTGCGGGCCCGGTCCCATCCGTAGAAGACCGCGAGTTCGTCGGGCAGGAGCTCGGCGAGGTATCGGCGGCGGAACTCGCGCTCCGACATCGTTCGCATCTTCGATTCGACGAATGCGCGGGTGACGAACGGGGTGACGACCTCGAGGTTTTCGATCGCGAGCGGCGCGGCCGGGTTGACGAGCTTCGCGACGACCAGCTTGCGGATGCCCCAGTCCGATGCGGGCAGCGAGCCGCGGAAGTTGCGATACGTCGGCGTGTCCTTGACCGTCGCGGTGCCGAGTTGCGGGTAGTAGCCGTCACGAGCCTCACGACCGCGGCTCTCGATGTCGTCGTGCACGCTGGTTTGATCCTGCGTCTCGTCGCGGCCCGCCCAGCTCGAGTTGAAGCCCTGGACCGGCGAGCCCTGCGCCTCGCTCTGCTGATGCGTCGAGACCATGCGGATGGCCGACCCGTCCGCGAGCTCGTAGCCCACGAAGTCCTTGCGCGCGACGTAGCGAAACCACTCCTCGCGCCACAGTTTGCGAATCTCGCGGCGGACCAAGCCGAGCCGGACGTTGGTGGGCGCGGTCTGCAGTCCCTCGCGCTGCTCGCCGAGGTGCGTGACCCATTGCAAGTAGTGCCACATCGCGAGCACGGTGGTCTTGCCGGCACCCTCAGCCCCCTCTACCAGCTGCGCGGCGGGCGCGCCGGCGTGGAGCAGGATCGATTCCTGCGCCTCGCTCGCATACCAGGTGCGCGGCTCCTTCGATGCGCCGACCAATGTGCGCCGACGCGTGTCGAGCATGCCGCCGAACCGGTGCTCGCGGACCACTCGGAGCTTCGGCTTGCCGATCAGCAGCTGCTCGCCGGCCGGGTCCGCGACGACCACGCGCAGCAACACGCCGACGTCGATCCGCGGGTCGTCGGTCGCCGCGACGTAGACGTGCTCGCGGTCGGTCAAGATCGCGCGCTCCTGCATTCGCTTCCGCAGCGTCGTGTTGCTGATCAATGCGAGCACCCATAGGGCAGCGATGAACGTGACCAGGGCACGACGCGTCAATGTCCGCCCCCGCGAGCTCGGTCACGGATTCGGCGCTCGCGCGCGTCGACCAGGGATTCGTCCGTGCGACGGCTGGTCAGTTCGGCGGCGGCGCGGTTCGCCTTGATCGCGACCTCGCGATGCTTCGCGATGATGCCCTCGACGTGCCAGTTACGCTCGCCCTCGGCCGCGAAGTCGATGGCCGCGACCTCGGCGAGGCACTGATTTGCCAATGCGGTGTACCAGCGCTCATGCGCCTCGAGCGTCCGACAACCTTCAGGCGCGGTGATGGGCTCGCCGATCTCATCGACCGCATCGAAGGCCGGGTCGACCGTGCAGGCTGCGCAGGTTAGGGGAAGGCGAAACTCGACGCCATGCTTGGTGCAACGCATCGCGCCGTTGCCGGAACGTACCCATGGTTGAGCGGACTCCACCATCGGTACAGTCGCGGGCGCCGACGCGAACGCGCGAGTGTTGCGATATGCCGAAGATCCGCATCGACGAAACCCGCACGAGCGCCGGCGTCACGATCAGCGCCGAACCGATCGTAGTCGACACCGACTTCGACATGGCGCTCGAGCCGGCGAATGCG
>JALYSX010000224.1 GCA_030854585.1 Vulcanimicrobiota bacterium | reverse complement strand
GTTATTCCAGCAGACCCTTGGTCGACGGGACGTCGTCGCCGCCGGTCGTCGCTTTGGCCTGCCCGAAGGCGCGCGCAAACGCCTTGAACGACGCCTCGCAGACGTGATGCGCCACGTGGCCGTTCATCTGGATCAGGTGTAGCGTGATCTTGGCGTTGTCGGTGACGGCCCGGAAGAATTCGCCGATCATCTCGGTCGGCAGCGTGCCCAGATCGTCGCGCAAGAACGAGACCCGGAAATTGAGGTACGGGCGTCCGGAGATGTCGACGCTCGCGGCGATCAAGGCCTCGTCGAGCGGGAGCATGATCGAGCCGAAGCGCGCGATCCCGCGCTTCTCTCCGAGCGCGTCGTGGATCGCCTTGCCAAGCGCGATGCCGACGTCCTCGATGACGTGATGGTTGTCCATGCCATCGCCGGTCGCGCGCACCGTCAGGCCGCAGCCGGAGTGCTTTGCGAACGCCTGCAGCATGTGGTCGAGAAACTCGACGGAGGTAGAGATCTCGGTAGGACCGCCGTCCAGATCCAGCGTGAGGTCGATCTTCGTCTCGCTCGTGGCGCGCGAAACCACGCCGCGGCGCGACACTAGCCGCGCTCCGCGATGGGGACGTATGGTCCCGGGGGCGGCCCGCTGTAGGTGGCCTGCGGGCGGATCAGGCGATTGTCGGCGAGCTGTTCGAGGATGTGTCCGGCCCAGCCGGCCATCCGTCCGCATGCGAACACGCAGGTGAACTCGTCGCCCGGCAGGCCAAGATCAGCGAGGACCGGCGCCGTGTAGAAGTCCACGTTGGCGTAGATGTTCTTGTCGGGCTTGGCCTCTTGCAGCACCTTATTGCTGGCGTCTTCGAGCGAACGCGCGATCGCGTACCAATGACGATCGCCTTTGTAGTCGCTGAGCTTCTCGGCCATCTTCTCGAGATGCCGGGCGCGTGGGTCGCGGACTTTGTATTCGCGGTGGCCCATGCCCATGATCTTCTCGCCGCGCGCGAGCATCTGACGCACGTACGTCTCAGCGCGCTCGGGCTGACCTACCTCGACCAGCGTGTTGTACGCCGCGCTCGCAGCGCCGCCGTGCAGGTCGCCTTCGAGCGTCGCAAGCGCGCTCACGGTCGCCGCGTAGATATCTGCGCGCGTCGATGCGGTCACGCGCGCCGAGAACGTGGAGGCGTTGTACGAGTGATCGGCGAGCAGCACGAGATAGGTATCGAGCGCCCGCGCCTCGATATCGCTCGGCACGTTGCCGGTACGCATGTAGAGGAAGTTCGGCGCCTGCGAGAGATCCGTGCGCGGCTCGATCGGTTCGAGGTCGCGACGCAGACGATCCCAGGTCGCGAGGATGGTCGGCATCTTCGCGATCAGTTCGATCGCGGTGTGCACGTCGGAGACGTGTTCCCCACGCGTGTTGACCGGCGAGAAGAGCGCGAGCCCGCTCACGACCGTACGCAACACGTCCATCGGCCAGGCCGTCTTCGGTACGCGACGGATCGCGCTGATGAGCGGCTCGGGGAGCATCCGGCGCGAGCCGAGTTCGATCGCGAAGGCATCGTGTTCGGCCTGCGTCGGCAGATGGCCGAACAACAGCAGATGCGCGACTTCTTCGAAGGTGGCGTTGGGGGCGAGATCGTCGATATCGTAGCCGCGGTACGTCAAGCGGCCGATCTTGCCCTCGACGTTGCTGAGCTGGGTGCTTCCGACGACGACGCCTTCAAGGCCGCGATCGACGACCAGACCGGTGGTAGACAGGGTGGAGCCCTCCAAAAATTGCGCGGTAGAACGGGCTTTCTTCGTGCCGGAACGCCCATGACCCTTAGGGAATCAGTCGGGAATGGAATCTCTTGACCTTCGCACTGCGCCTCCCCGCAGCCCCAATCTCGAACTCGGCGGCCTGTTGATGCTGGCCCGGACCATCGACAAGGTCCGCGCGACCCTCCCGGGCGGCGACCTCGGCGACTATCAGCTCGACGGCTTCAGTCGGCGCCTCTGGAAGGGCCTCGGCATCGAGGAAGCCGACTTCGTCGAAGCGGTGAAAGCCGCCAAGACCGACGCAGACGTCGTCACGTGGGTGCGTGCGCGTTCCGATGCGGCCATGTATCCCGAGATTAACGAGAAGCTGACCGCCCGCACGGTCGGCGATCGCATCGACGATCCCGAGTTCGTCGCGAAGTATCCGGTCG
>JALYSX010000221.1 GCA_030854585.1 Vulcanimicrobiota bacterium | reverse complement strand
CGCATGAATCCGCAACAACGCCAATTCGCGCGCATCGCACCGATGCGCGCGAAAGTCGTTTTTTTCGGGCTGCTCGCGGTCGGGCTGTTCCTTTCGTGGCGACTCTTCGACGTGCAGGTATTGCGCGGACCGGTCCTTGCAAAAGAGGCGCTCGCGCAACGCTCGGACGCGATCGATATCTTCGCGCGGCGCGGAAGCATCGTCGACCGCGACGGCAACGTGCTGGTCCGGTCGCTCCCCTCGGAGAGCGTCTATGTGGTGCCGCACGATCTGGCCGATCCGGACGCCGCCGTCGCCGCGCTCGGCAAGATCTTCGGCAAGCTCGATCCGGCGACGGTCGAGGCGATGCACGACAAGCGCATGTGGTTCGTCTGGATCGCGCGCAAAGTTCCGTACGAGCAGGGGCAGAAGGTCCGCGCGCTCGGCATTGCGGCCGTCCAGCTCAAGGGCGAGGATACCGGCAAGCGTGTCGATACCGTCGGTCAACTGGCCTCGACCGTCCTCGGCTTCGTCGGCACGGACGAGAACGGGCTCGACGGGCTCGAATATACTTTCGATAGCCTGCTCAAGGGCACGCCTGGCAAAGAGCTGCTCGAGACCGATAATCTCGGGCGCCCGATCCCGCTCGGCCACGACACCATCGTGAAGCCTGCGCGCCAGGGACTGACGCTTCAACTCACGCTCGATTCGTATCTGCAGTTCGTCACCGAACAAGCCCTGGAGACCCAGGTCCGCGAATTCCGCGCGGCCAGCGGAACCGCGATCGTGATGGATCCGTACAGCGGCGAAGTGCTCGCGCTCGCCAACGCGCCCGACTTCGATCCGAACAGGTTCTGGACGTTCGCCGATGCGCGCCGACGCGACCGCGCCGTAATGGACGCCTACGAACCGGGCTCGACATTCAAGCTCGTCACCGCGGCGGCTGGGCTCGAGTCTGGTCGGGTGACGACCGGCATGACGTTCCCGGCGCGAGACCAGCTCGAAGTCGGCGGACATATCATCCATAACGCCGAGGACGGCTTCATGGGTCTCGCGGGGGGGAGCGAATCGCTCGAGCAGATCATCGCACTTTCGCACAACGTCGGCGCGGCCGAGGTCGGCATGCACGTCGGCGCGCGCGCGTTCTACGCGATGGAACATGCCGCCGGTTTCGGTACACCCACGCAGATCGGACTGCCCGGCGAAAACCCGGGAATCGTTCCGGATCCGAAGGACTGGAGCGATTTGTCGCTTGCGACCATGTCGTTCGGGCAGGGCGTCTCCGTCACGCCGATCGCGATGGCGCGATTCTATTGTGCGATCGCGAACGGCGGCCTGCTCGTACGACCGCGCATCCTACGCGCGATCGAGAACAGCGATGGCGACGTCGTGTATCAATACCGGACCGAAGTCGAACGCCGGGTATTTTCGGAGCACACCGCCGAGACGCTCCGCTCGTTCTTGCGCGCGGTCGTGCTGCACGGAACCGGGGCTACCGCGCGGATCCCCGGTTACACGACCGCCGGCAAGACCGGCACCGCGCAGATGGTCGGAAACTACGGCTACGAATCGGGCGCGTACGTCGCATCGTTCATCGGCATGGTCCCCTACGAACATCCGAAGTACGTGATCTACGTCAAGCTCGAACGTCCGGAAGGCTCGATCTACGGCGGAGTCGTCGCGGCTCCGGCGTTCGCCAAGATCGCGCGCCAAGCGATGCTGCACGCCGGCACGCTGCCCGCGCCCCCGACACGGGCGAATTCGCGATGACGTTCGAAGAGTTGCTGCGAGCCGTTGCGGCGGGCGCCTTCGGTGGCATCGCGATCGACTCGCGGACGGTCTCGCGCGGCGAACTCTACGTCGCGCTGCGCGGCGAAGTTGCGGACGGACACGATTTCGTCGGGCAGGCGTTCGATCGCGGTGCGCTCGCCGCGGTCGTCGAGTCCGGCCGGCCGCTGGCGCTGCCACCCGGATCGGAGTCCGAGTTGGTCGCGGTCGACGGTACGCGCCGCGCGCTTTCCGCGCTCGCGGCCGCGTTCTATCGCGATCCGTCGCAGGCTTTCGATACGATCGGCGTCACCGGGACGAACGGCAAGACCACCACGACCCAGATGGTCGCCGCGATCTTCCATGCGGCAGGACGCGCGTGCGGGACCATCGGTACGATCGGCGCGCGTTTCGGTGCACGCGAATGGCCGCTCGCCAATACGACGCCGCAGCCGCCGGAACTACACGCCTTGCTCGCAGAGATGCGGGACGCGGGCGCGCGGGCGGTCGCGATGGAGGTGAGCTCGCACGCGCTCGCGCTCGAACGCGTCGAGGACGTCCGCTTTGCGGTCGGCGCGTTCACCAACCTGACGCGCG
>JALYSX010000197.1 GCA_030854585.1 Vulcanimicrobiota bacterium | reverse complement strand
GCGCGGTCGTGATCGCGACCGAAGGCCCGACGAAATCGACCGCGGTCGCTATCGCACGCCAAGGCGCCTTCGATCCGACCGCCTGCCCGGCCCAGATCGTCGACCCGGCCGGCGGCGACCTGATCTGGCTGATGGACGAATTGGCCGCCGGAATGCTCTCGAAGCCATAGCCGAAAGGATTGCCGACCCGAGCGCACGATAAGGCGTAATTATGAAACGCCTGATCGCCGTCGCCTTCTCGCTCTCATTTTTCGCGGCTACCGCCGTCGCGGTAGCCGCTCCCAAACCGCCCGCCCAGGTCTTGATGAGCAAGCTCGCTTGGCGCAGCATCGGGCCATACATCGGTGGCCGCGTCGTCGCCGTCGCCGGCGTGCCGAGTAACCCGGATCTGTTCTACATGGGCGGCGTCCAAGGCGGCGTCTGGAAAAGCACCGACTACGGCCAGAACTGGACCAACATCACGGACGGCCAGATCCCGGGGATCGCGGACCCGATCGGAACGCTGGCGGTCGCCGACTCGAAGCCGAACGTCATCTACGCCGGCACCGGCGAATCCGATATCCGCGGCGACTTCGACACCGGCGACGGCATCTACAAGTCGACCAACGCCGGCAAGACGTGGTCGTACGCCGGACTCCGCGACACGCACATGACCACCGATCTCGCGATCGATCCGCGCGACGCCAACGTCGTCTACGCGGCCTCGATGGGGCACGTCTTCAAGCCGAACCCGGAACGTGGCGTCTTCAAGACGACCGACGGCGGGAAGACCTGGCGAAAGGTGCTCTTCGTCGACGACAACACCGGCGGCGTAGCCCTCTCCATGGACAAGCGCCATCCCGCGACGCTCTATGCCGCGATGTGGCAAGCGCAGCGCGTGCCGTGGAAACTCACCAGCGGTGGTCCCGGCAGCGGTCTCTACAAGACCACCGATGGCGGCGCTCACTGGGCGAAGATCTCCTCGAATCCCGGCTACGCCACCGGAACCCTCGGCAAGATCGGCGTCTCGATCGCCCAGTCGGACCCGCGCGTCGTCTACTCGATCGTCCAGGCGAAGGACGGCGGCGTCTTCCGCTCCGAAAACGGCGGCAAGACCTGGACGCGCACCAACTCGGATTGGAAACTGCGTCAGCGCGCTTTCTACTACACCGCCATCTTCGCCGATCCGACGAATCCGAAGCGCGCGTACGCACCGAACGTCGATTCGCTCTACGTCACGAGCGACGGCGGCAAGGTATGGAAGACGGTCGACGGCATCCCGCACGGCGATCATCATATCGTCTGGATCAATCCGCGCCATCCGAAGATCCTTCTCGAGGGTAACGACGGCGGCGCAACCGTCTCGGTGAACGGCGGCGATACGTGGAGTACCGTCGATAACCAGCCGACCGGTCAGATCTACCACGTCGCACTCGACCACCAGTTCCCGTTCCACATCTTCGGTGCTTCGCAGGACGAGGGTGCTTGGGAGTACGCGAGCGCCTCTAATAGCGGCGGCATCACGCCGGCCAGCTGGTTCAATGTCGCGCTCGGCGAGAGCACGTTCATCGCGCCCGATCCCGACGATCCGTACGTGACCTACGGCTCGGGCTATTACAGTTCGTTCGTGCGGTACAACCGACAGACCGGACAAGAGGAGAGCGTCAGCCCCTGGCCGCGCTACAAATCCGGCACGTCTTCCGCCGAAGCGAAGTATCGCTTCGGATGGACGCATCCGATCATGTTTTCGCCCGCCAACCCGCACGAGCTGCTGGTCGCGGCACAAGTGCTCTTCTCCAGCACCGATCGCGGGCAGACGTGGAGCGTCCTCAGTCCCGATCTGACGCGGAACGATCCGCGCACCGAGGGCCCGAGCGGCGGCCCGGTCTTCAACGACCAGACCGGCGCCGAGACGTTCCCGGACATCCACTCGCTCGCCGTCTCGCCGCTCGATGGCGACGTCATGTGGACGGGTTCGTCCGACGGCTTGGTGCACGTGACCAAAGATCACGGCGCGCACTGGACCGCGGTAACACCTCCACAGCTTCCGCAGTGGGCGGAGATCAGCTCGATCGAAGCGTCCCACGTCGAGAAGGGCACCGCGTATCTGAGCGCCTCACGCTACATGTATGACGACTATCACCCGTACGTCTACAAGACCACCGACTACGGAGCGCACTGGAGCGCGATCGCGAACGGCTTGCCGTCCGATCAGTACGTCTTCGCGGTCCGTCAGGATCCGCGCGAACCGCAATTGCTCTTCACGGGTACGCGGAGTACCGCATACGTGAGCTTGGATGGTGGCTCGCAATGGCTGCCGCTCGCGCTCGGTCTGCCCGGCGTCCAGGTTCGCGATCTCGCGATCGACGCGCGCGAAGGTGAGGTGGTCGCCGCGACCCACGGCCGCGCATTCTGGATCCTCGACAATCTCGCGCTGCTCGAAGCGCTGGCCCGACAGAACACCTACTCGGTTTCAACGGCACAACTGTTCGCGCCCGAAACGGCGTGGCTCACCCAGAGCTACGGTGGCGGAAATTCGAGCCAAGGAATCGGCGAGAATCCCCGCTACGGCGCCCGCATCTTCTTCAATCTGCCGGCCAACTACAACGGTAACCGGCCGCTGACGCTCTCCTTCGTCGACGCGAAGGGCGCGACGATCCAGAGCTTCTCGCTCCATCCCGCCGCGAAGAAGATCGCCAAACTGACCGAAGATCAGACGAACGCGACCGATGCCGCGCACCTACGCGCGCGCGGTCTGACGACCGCGACCGGAGTGAAGCCCGGCATGAACGCCTTCCAATGGAACATGAGGTATCCGAGCGCCTTCGACGTGCCGTACTACAATAACGACGTCACCGACGACTTCGCCGACTCCGCCGACGGACCGACGACGCTACCCGGCGCGTACACCGTGGTGTTGCAGTACGGTTCGCAGAAGCTCGAGGCACCGCTCACGATCTCGCTCGACCCGCGCGTGCATCCGGCCGTCGGCGATCTCGAGGCACGGCTAGCCCTCGAGAAGCAGATCCTCGCGACGATCGATCACCTCGACCACTCGATCGATGCGGCTACCGCTACCGCCCAGCATCTGTCGCCCGCGCAGCGCGCGCAGGTGAATGCGGAGGTCGCGAACCTCGTGCTCCTCCACGGCAGTTCGAGCGAGTACGATGTCGTCTACCCGACGAAGCTCCGCGAACAGCTGGCGTTCCTCCTCAACTCTCTCGAAGGTGCCTACACAAAACCGACCCTCGCCAACGCTGCGACGTACCAAGAGCTCAGAGCCGAAGCCGCAGACGGGGAGGCGAAACTCGCAAGCCTGACGTCGCATTGAGAGACAGAGAAGGCACCGCGGGCGCGGTGCCTTCTTCTCATCTCGAGACGGGCGTCTTCTTGTTCCAGCGTTCGAGTTCGCGAGCGTAGAGGACGGCGCTGCGTTCGGCCAGCTTCTGCTGGGAGCGCCTGAACATCCGGGCTTTCGTATAGCGCATGGCGGTCATGTTACCGCTGATCTCCTATCGTCGCTAACGTAACGTTGTTCTGGGGCAGAATGTCGCCGGTGACACGTGATAATTCTACCACGGCCTTATTGAGATCTGTCTGAGCCTGCAGTTCGCGCCCGCGAGCCTGTTGGAGTTCGACTTGACGCTGGAGCACCAGATACGTGGTCGAGACACCGTTGTGGAACTTGCGATTCTCACTCGAATACACTTGTTCTGCCGTCTGCCGCGCTACCCGCGCGGCGTTCAGACGCGCGATCGCGGTGCCGTAGAGCTGGACGGCGTTGCGCGACTCGGTCTGGATGCGCTGGTAGACGCCCGAGGTCTGCAGGGCGGCGATGTGCTGACGTTCCGTAGCGATCGCGATTGCGGCCTTGGCTTCGTGATTGCCGAGCGGAGTGCTGAAGACGACGCCGAGATCGTAGGTCGGGAACTTGCCGTCGAACGTGTTGGAGATCGACTGCGCACTGCCACCGATCAAATACGGCGGGATCGCGGGCGCGGGTCCGCCAAGCGGGTTGCCGCCGCCGGGAATGAGTCGTCCCGCGAAGCCGTTGCTTTGGTAGCCGGCCTGCACGTCAAGTTTCGGGCGCGCCTGATTCCTGGCGAATTTGGCGTCGATCTCGGCCTGCTTCTGCAGGTCGGCGATCTGGCGGACCTCGGGGCGCTGTCTGAGGGCGCTCGCAACGACCGCGTCGAGCGCGGGCACCGGTGGCAGCCGCAGCACCGACGAAGTCGGCACGAGGTTCGCGCGCCAGATCGGATCGGCCGGATCGTCGATGATCAGGCTCTTGAGGCCGTTCTGCAGCGAGGCGACGCTCTGCAGCGACGAGTAGACGTTGTCCTGGAACATCGCGACCTGCCCCGAGGACTCGACCGCATCGATGTTTGCGGCCGCGCCCGCTTTTGCCAGACGCGTGGTCGAGCCC
>JALYSX010000030.1 GCA_030854585.1 Vulcanimicrobiota bacterium | reverse complement strand
GATATGGGCGTCGCGGTCATGCCGATCGATCATAAGATGCTGAGGCTGGCGCTGATCGATGGCGCCGACGTCGTTGCGGAGGCAGATCTTGCGTTCAACTAGCCTCGTGCTCGCGCTCGCGCTGATCGGGGCGGCGTCGACCGCCCCGGGAACCGCGCCGCTCGTCTCGCCCGCAGAGTGGATCAACGGAGCCGCGACCACCGCGTCGCTGCGCGGTAAGGTCGTGATCGCCGACGTGTTCACCTACTCGTGCATCAACTGCAAGCACGTGATCCCGAACCTGCGCGCGCTCTACGCTTCTCTCCACGATAAGGGACTCGAGATCGTCGGCGTCCATCGCCCGGAACTCTCGTTCGAACGCGTGCACGCCAACGTGATCGAAAACGTCAAGACCCAAGGCATCCTCTTGCCAGTCCGGTTCGACGACGACGGGCACGTCTGGGACACCTACGGCATCGAGTACTGGCCGAGCCAACTCGTCTTCGACAAACACGGCCGCCTCCGCAAGACCATCATCGGCGAAGGCCAAGACGCCGACCCCAACGCTACCGTGAAGGCTCTACTCGCAGAACGCTAGAGCAAGCATAGGAGCCTCGTAGGCTCCTTGCGCATTTTCGCAACCTCTCTTGCGACGGAGTTGGCGGCTTCTATTCTAGAATTGCGTGGGCGATGGGCTTGGAGTCTGCAGATTTATGGTTGACGGGTTCCAACTCTCACACGTCGTGATGAAGTATTTCCAGGTCGGCGCTTTGCCGATTGGTGATCGATACCAATCGGTGCAACGAATGTGCCAAGGCGTTGGCGGACCGGTTTGATACTCCGGCGGGACGGGGTGCGCACGAGACTCATTGTCCCGTCCTTGGAAATAGAAGCGTCCGCCGAAAATTGCGTTCGGCGTTTGCGTCGGTAACGGTGGTGTTGGGGTTGGGGTGGACGCCGGGCCTGCTCCGGCCGCGACGTTACACATGATGATGATCGCTAGGAGCAAGAAAGATTTCGCCCACGCCGTACCCATGCGCAAATGATACGCTCGGTCGGAACCGCCGGTCAACAGAATAAGGGCGGTTAAGCGCTCATTTCGTTGGCGTTGCTCTCGCTCGGCAAAGTGAGGAGATTCCGTCGCCCGATCTTGAACAAATCGAGTGTTGTTTCGAGCGCGGCGTTAGCCTCCATGGTTCGAGACTTCCGGAATTCGTGACTGGGTAAGGGTTCACCGTCGCTGGAGTTGACGCCTCAGGACGTCCCGCCGGCCAAGGACCGTTTTGACCCCGTCTCCCGCAATCTTCGTGAGCAAACGAGCCGCCCGAGGCCGCTTTCTCATCTCGAAATGGAACGAATTCTCACTCCCAGCCGGAATTTCTCATATTCAATTGTCTTTCACACGGGGGATTGACCTCGCCACATTGCTATGCTATTGTACTAGTGTACTAGTACGACAGAGTGTTGATACGGTACGCCAGAAAGGCTCTCAATCATGACACAGCGCCCGTACCGTCCCGAAGCATCCCCGACCCTCGAGCAGCGCGCCCAGGTCCGCCCGATGGCGATCGCACCGAGCCCGATCTTCCAAGGTTGGGGCCCGAAGTTCTAAGAGAGGCACTATGCCCATCATCATGACGGTCGATCCGCGCAGCGGCGTCCCGATCTACCTCCAACTGATCGATCAGATCAAGCGGTCGGTAGCCCTGGGCGTCATGGCGGGCGGCGAGCAGCTCCCCACCGTGAAGCAACTCGCACTGGATCTGACGATCAATCCGAACACCGTTGCGCGCGCCTATCGCGATTTGGAGCGTGACGGCGTTATCGAGACCTCGCCCGGCCGTGGGTCGTTCGTCCGCAGCGACGGCGCCGCCCAAACAACGGCGCAGAACGCCGGCACGGACGTGGCCCGCGAGAGTTTCGAGAACGCCGTACGTGAAGCCAAATCCCTCGGTCTCGCCCGAAACGCGGTGCGTGATCTGTTTGCCGCCTCTCTCGACCGTTGGCTCCCGGAGGAACGATGAGCACCATCTCGATTTCCCACCTCAGTAAATCGTACGGCCCGTTCGTCGCCGTCGACGATCTCTCGATCGAGATCCCGACCGGCACCGTGTACGGTCTGCTCGGCCCGAACGGCGCCGGCAAGACGACCACATTCAAATGCTTGCTCGGCCTCGCGAACACTAGTTTCGGGCAGATCGCCTACGACGGCCAGCCGTTGACACCGGCCACGTTCGAGCGGATCGCCTACGTTCCCGAGCGCAATGTGCTCTACGACCATCTGACCGTCGCCGAACATCTCGAGATGACCCGCCGCGCGTTCACGAAGTTCGACGCGAAGCGCGCGACCGAGTTGCTCGGCCAGTTCGGCGTCGACCCACGCAAGAGAGCGCGCGCGCTTTCGAAGGGCATGAAGACGGCGACCATGGTCGCCATCGCCTTCGCTCGCGAACCCGACTTCCTGATCCTCGATGAGCCGACCAGCGGTCTCGATCCGGTCAATCAGCGCTCGGTCCTCAATCTCATCATCAACGAGGCGACCCGTGGTTGCACGGTGTTGTTCTCTTCGCATCAGATCGGACAGGTAGAACGCGCCGCCGAGCGGATCGCGATCCTGCAGCACGGCAAGCTCGCGCTCGAAGGCGCGGTCGACGACCTTAAAGCCGACCGCAAGATTGTCGAGGGCATTCTCCCGAGCGAAGATTTTTCGGTCGCAACGTATCAGAGCGATCGTCGGATCGCGCGAGTCGACAAGCAAGGCCGCATCCTGCGCCTCACTGTCGTCCACGAGCCCGACGAGATCGCGGCTCAACTCAGCACGGCCGGCGCGCAAGGCGTGCGCGTGGTCGATCTCAACCTCGAAGACATTTTCATCGGCGCGGTCGCTCCCGAAACGAGCACGGCCGTCGTCGTGGAGGGAGCCAACTAATGGCCTACGTTGAATGGCTGCGCGTCAAGAA
>JALYSX010000180.1 GCA_030854585.1 Vulcanimicrobiota bacterium | reverse complement strand
TTTGCTTGTGAATACGACTGCGGGCGATTTCGCTCGCTTTTTTGGGGAACTGAGTGCCGACGATTAACCAGCTGGTCCGTAAGGGCCGCGTGAAGAGCGAAAAGAAGGTCAAGACTCCGGCGTTCCGTGTTATTTTGACCGGGCCGAAGCCGGGTCACCCGGATCTTCCGTCGCGTACGTTCGAAGTTGCGGGCAATCCGCAGCGTCGCGGTGTCTGCACCCAAGTCAAAACCGTCACCCCGAAGAAGCCGAACTCGGCGCTCCGTAAGGTCGCGCGCGTGCGCTTGACCAACGGCGAAGAAGTCACGGCCTACATCCCCGGCATCGGCCATAACCTGCAGGAGCACTCGGTCGTGCTCGTGCGCGGCGGCCGCGTTAAGGATCTCCCGGGCGTTCGCTATCACATCGTGCGTGGCACGCTGGATACGGCCGGCGCCGCCAACCGCAAACAAGGCCGTTCGAAATACGGCGCCAAGCGCACTGCTAAGAAGTAGTTCTAGGAAAGCAATAGATTTAGATGCCACGCAAAGGTCCGGCTCCGAAACGGCAGATTCTGCCCGACGGCAAGTACAACTCGAAAGTCCTCGCCCGCTTCATCAATAAGGTGATGCTCTCGGGGAAGAAGTCCGTTGCCGAAAAGGTGATGTACAGCGCCCTCGATCTCGTCGCCGAGAAGACCGGCCGGGATCCGATGGACGTCTTCTCGCAGGCTCTTTCGAACGCGATGCCGCTCGTCGAAGTCCGCCCGCGCCGCGTCGGTGGTGCCACTTACCAGGTCCCGATGGAAGTTCGCCCGGACCGCCGTCAGGCCATGGGCATGCGTTGGCTGATCGGCTATGCGCGCACCCGCGCCGGCAAGTCGATGACCGAGAAGCTCGCGTACGAACTGATCGACGC
This sequence comes from Vulcanimicrobiota bacterium, assembly GCA_030854585.1. Classification (GTDB taxonomy): domain Bacteria; phylum Vulcanimicrobiota; class Vulcanimicrobiia; order Vulcanimicrobiales; family Vulcanimicrobiaceae; genus JALYSX01. Next base: position 1,436 of record JALYSX010000180.1, on the reverse strand, counting down.
CTCGAACAACACCGGCGCCACGATCAAAAAACGCGAAGACACCCACAAGATGGCCGAAGCGAACAAAGCTTTCGCGCATTACCGCTGGTAATCGGAGATGGCTACCAGAGACTACGCGCTGCAGAACACGCGCAATATCGGCATTGCCGCGCACATCGATGCGGGCAAGACCACCTGTACCGAACGCATCCTGTTCTACACCGGCCGCGTCCATAAGATCGGCGAAGTCCACGACGGCGCCGCGACCATGGATTGGATGGTCCAGGAACAGGAACGCGGCATCACAATCACGTCCGCCGCAACCGCGACGACTTGGCGCGATACCCGCATCAACATCATCGATACGCCTGGCCACGTGGACTTCACGGTCGAAGTCGAACGCTCGCTCCGCGTACTCGACGGACTGGTCGCGCTCTTCGATTCCGTTGCCGCCGTGCAACCGCAGTCCGAGACCGTCTGGCGCCAGGCCAACAAGTACAAAGTCCCGCGCATCATCTTCGTCAACAAGATGGACCGCATGGGCGCCGACTTCTTCAACGTCGTGGACAAGGTCCGCGAGCGCCTCGGCGCGCGCGCCGTCCCGGTTCAGGTCCCGATCGGAGCCGAAGATAACTTCAAGGGCGTCGTCGATCTGTTTACGATGAAGAAGGTCATCTACACCGACGATCTCGGTTCGACGATAGAGCACGGCAGCGCTGAGACCGAAGTCGAAGGCGAGCTCCTCGAACTCGCGCTCAAGTGGCGCCAGGAGATGATCGAAGCGATCGCCGAGCAAGACGACGAGCTGCTCGAGATGTTCTTCGATGGTAAAGATATGCCAGTGGACCGCATGAAGACGGCGCTACGCAAGGCGACCATCGCCGGCACGGTGCTTCCGATGCTCTGTGGCTCGGCCTTCAAGAACAAGGGCATCCAGCCGCTCCTCGACGCGGTCGTGGACTATCTGCCTTCGCCGATCGAAGCCAAGACGATCACCGGTATCGATCCGAAGACGGATCTGCCGATCACGCGTAAGGCCGACGACGACGAACCGTTCAGCGCGCTCGCGTTCAAGATCGCGACCGATCCGTACGGCAACTTGACGTACTTCCGCGTCTACTCGGGCATCCTGAACAAGGGCTCGTACGTCTACAACGCGCGCTCGGGCAAGAAGGAACGTATCGGACGTATCTTGCGCATGCACGCCAACCATCGCGAAGATATCGATTCTATCGGAGCGGGCGACATCGCCGCGGCCGTCGGCCTGACCGACACCCGCACCGGCGATACGCTATGCGATGAGAAGATCCCGATCATCCTCGAGAACATCGTGTTCCCGGAGCCGGTGATCTCGCAGGCCATCGAACCGAAGTCGAAAGCGGATCAGGACCAACTGGGCAAGGGCCTCGCGCGTCTCGCGCAGGAAGATCCCACGTTCCGGATGCGCACCGACGAAG
>JALYSX010000027.1 GCA_030854585.1 Vulcanimicrobiota bacterium | reverse complement strand
GTCGATATCCTCGGCCCGGATCACCACGGCTACATCGACCGTCTCAAGGGCATCGCAAGCGCACTCGGCTACGAGGGCAAGCTCGACGTGCTGATCGCGCAGCAGATCACGCTGATGCGCGGCGGCGAGGAGGTCGGCATGTCCAAGCGGGCCGGCCATATCGTCACGCTCTCCGACATCATCGACGAAGTCGGCGTCGACGCGGCCCGCTTCTTTTTCGTGATGCTCGCGATCGAGTCGCCGCTCACGTTCGATCTGGCCCTCGCCAAAGAGAAGAGCCTCGACAACCCGGTCTACTACGTGCAGTACGGCCACGCGCGCATCAACTCGGTCTTGCAGAAAGCCGACGCCGCCGACGTAGCCGCCGCCGCGACCGGCCAAGGCCTCGAAGCCCTCGGCGCTCCGGGCGAACTCGCGCTCGCGCGCCGCCTCGCGGACTTGCCCCGTGTCGTGCAAGGCGTCGCCGAACACGAAGCCCCGCACCGGCTCGCACGCTACGCCCGCGACGTTGCCGCCGACTTCCACTCGTTCTACACGGAATGCCGCATCCTGGTCGACGACGCGCCGACGCGTCGCGGCCGCCTCGCCCTCTGCATCGCGACGAAGACCCTCCTGGCACGCGTCTTGGGAATGCTCGGCGTCAGCGCCCCGGAGTCGATGTAGTCGAGTTACCGAGAGATCGTATAGAGCCACCAGCGGGGACGTCCCGGTTTAGCTTGGCGGTCCATGTAGAACGTGGCGGTCCGGCCGTCGGTCAGTCGGACCTCGAAGTAGTGCTTCTTGAGATACGTTTCGCCGCGATCGTCTTTGAGGCCGCGCCGAGTGCCAGTGACCGTCAGGATCGTGAGGATCTCATCGCGCCATGCGAACGCTGTCGGCAGGGAGGGTTCGCCCGGTCTCGTCGCGCCGCCGTCGAACTCGCCCTGCGGCACGACGGCTTCGCTGACGAACTTCACGCTTTCTTCGCGGACCGATCGTCGAGTTTGCGATGCAACCACGGCGTTACGAAATAGCGCCATAGGATTTTGATCAGCGCGGCCGCCGGAATGCCGAGCAGCAGGCCGGGCAGCCCGAAGAGTTCGCCGCCGGCGAAGACCGCGAACATCACGCCGATCGGCGAGACGCCGACCGAGTCGCCCATGATCTTGGGCACCAGGATGTTGTCGCTGATGCGAGCCATGCCGAACATGATGACCTGCACCCAGAGCACGCAGGCCAAGCCTTGCGGGGCGCACAGGATCAGGGCGATGATCTGCGCGATCAGCATGCCGAAGATCGGGATCGCGTAGGCGACCGCCGTGATGATGCCGAGCAGCAACGCGAACTTGAAGCCGACCAGCGCGCTCAGCACCGCCACCACGGCGCCCGTGATCGCGCTCACGATGATCTGCCCGGAGATGTACGAGCCGAACAGCTGGGTGATCTCCGCCGAGAGTTTGCGCGCGGTCGCGCGCCGACTCTCCGGGAACATCGCGGCGAAGCCCTCTGCGATCTGGTGATCGTTCGAGAGGAAGAATATCGAGAGGATGGTCGCAGAGAAGCCGATCAACAGCGCGTAGAAGAAGCTTCCGAGAAACGCTGGGACGGTCGCGAGGGTGGTCGTCGCGATCGACCCAAGATTCGTTCCGGTCAGTTTGCCGATATCGAATACGTTAGCCGGAATCGAGATGTTCGGCACCCGGTTGCGCAACCAGACCTCACCATCGACGACCCAACTCTGAGTGCTCGCGATGTACTCCGGCGCCTTGGAGGCAAGCGACGTCACCTGATCGACCGTCAGCGGCACGATGAAGAGCAGACCGAGCACGAAGAGCAGAATCAATACGGCGAACACGAGCGCGATGGCGATGGGTCGCGGGACCTTGCGTTCTTGCAGCCGCACGACCAGCGGTTGGATTCCGAACGCGAGGAAGGCCGCGATCAGGAAGAGCGCGATCGTCTTGGGGATCAGCGAGGCGAACCACAGGGCCGCCACGATCAGGATCAGGATTCCGGCGCCGATGAACACGCGCCGCCAGTCGATACCGCTTACAGTTCCTTGCACAGCAGACGACGCTCCGTTCGATAGCCGGCACCTTCGTAGAGCGCTCGCGCGGCGACGTTCTCTTCGGTGACCATAAGGCCCATATACGGCAGAGCCCGCCGTTTCGCCTCATCTTCGGCCGCGATCAGCAACGCGCGACCCGCGCCCGAGCGCCGAGCGGCGGGTTCGACGGCCGTATAGGCGATGAAGCCCTGGGGCATGGCGGTCACTTCGTCGGGCAGTTGGTCGAGCATCAGCAGAAAGCCGATCGGCACGCCAGCGCGCTCCGCGATCAGACCCACGTGCGACTGCCCGAACACGATCTCGAGGAGCCGTTCGTAGCTGCCTTCGATCATCGCGCCCGGCGCGGGCCGAAAGGTCGCGACACTCGATCCGAGCGTGCGTCTCCCCAGGTCCTCGATAAACTTGCGATCCGCGGCGACCGCGGGTCGGACGGTCAGTCCGAGCGCCATTGCGGCAGCAACGCCTCGATCGCGTCGATCAAGAGCCGGTTCTCCGACTCGGTACCGATCGTGACG
>JALYSX010000171.1 GCA_030854585.1 Vulcanimicrobiota bacterium | reverse complement strand
CGTCTACGCCGTGCGCCGCACAAGAAAAGGCGAGAGCCCGTTCAAGCTGTTGACCGCCAGCCTCTTCTACCGGACCATCCGTCGCCTCACGAGCGTCTCGATCCCGGTCGACACGGGCGACTTCCGGCTCATGAGCCGCCGCGTCGTCGAAGCCCTCAAACGCTCGCCCGAGCGCCACCGCTTCCTCCGCGGCCTCGTATCCTGGGTCGGCTACAAACAGACCGGCGTCCAATACGACCGCGATAAACGCCTCAGCGGCGAGACGAAATATCCGCTCGCGAAGATGATCAGCTTCGCCATCGACGGCATCACCTCGTTCAGCGACGTCCCGCTCAAGTTCGCATCCTACGTCGGTTTCGCCGCATCGGCGGTCGGATTGATCTACGCTCTTTACGTGGTCTACTGCAAAGTCTTCAGCATCAATCCCCTCGCCTACACCGCCGGCTGGGCATCCACGATCTGCGCCGTCCTGTTCCTAGGGGGCATCCAGCTGATAACCTTCGGCATCCTGGGCGAATATATCGGCCGGATCTATGACGAAGTAAAAGGCCGTCCGCTCTACCTCATCAGCGAAATCGAGCGCTCCTAGCCTTTCGTTCGCCGGTTCGCGATGTGGCCGCGATCAGACCGTAGCGTAGACGAGCGGGCGCGACGGCGGGGCCGCCTCATCGACGCGGAACGCTGCGACCACCGACGCAATATCCGGCTTCTCGCTGAAGATCTCCGCCAGAACGGCGCCCGAGCCGACCGATTCCCCCTCGCGAACCGCGACGCGGACGCCGGCCATCGGATCCACGTCGCTGAGCGAGCGCGCTGCGTTGCCGAGCGCGACGGTGTCGATCTCTTGCACGAAGCCTGCCTTCGCGGCTTTCACGAGCGTCACGTGCGGCGAACGCCGCATCGCTTCGAAGGCCGCGACCGAACCGCCCTGCGCCTCGATCATCTCGCAGAACTTCTCGTATGCCGCGCCGGTCGAGAGCGCGCGCTGGATGTCGTCGGCGCCGTCGGAGACGCCGGCCAGCTCGAGCATCGCCTCCGATACCTCCAGACAGAGCGCCTTGACGCGCGGTATCGCGGTCTCGCCGCGCAAGAACTCGCGCGCTTCCACGATCTCGATGCCCGTGCCGATCGAACGACCGAGCGGTTCGTTCATGTCGGATACGATCGCGCGGGCGCGGCGGCCGAACTGCTGCGAGATCGCGACCAGCGCTTCGGCGAGCGCGATCGCTTCGTGCGGCTTCTGCATGAACGCCGCCTCGCCGCACTTGACGTCAAAGACGAACGCGTGCGCGCCGCCCGCGACCTTCTTGCTCACGATCGAGGATGCGATCAGGCCGAGGTTCGGCACCGTGCCGGTCCGGTCGCGAAGCTTGTAGAGACGCTTGTCGGCCGGAACGAACGCGTCCGTCTGCGCGGCGATCGCGCAGCCGACGCTCCCGACCTGGCGAACGAAATCGTCCATCGAGAGCGCGACGTTGAATCCGGGAATCGTCTCGAGCTTGTCGATCGTGCCGCCGGTGTGCCCGAGCGCACGGCCCGAGAGCTTTGCGACGCGCGTGCCGCAGGCGGCCACGATCGGCACCGCGATCAATGAGATGATGTCGCTGACGCCGCCGCTCGAATGTTTGTCGACGACCATGATGCCGTCCGGATACGAGAGCGTTTCGCCGCTCGCGACTATCGCGCGCGTCATCGCCGCCGCCTCCGAGACGCTCATCCCGCGCCAGATGCAGGCCATCGCCATCGCCGCCATCTGCGCATCGTCCACCGTGCCGGCGACGTAGCTAGCTACGATATCTTCCCAGACCTCGGGCGCGAGTTCGTTTCCGAGCCTTTTGCTCTCGATGCAGCGGCGCATGGCGATATCATCCATAGGCGGCCTGGGATTCGCGGCCACCTCGCCGAAGCCCGCCCACGTGCACTATCAGCCCGTTGCCGATCAAATCGTTCGCGCCAACCCGCTCGACCCGCTCGCAGCTATCATCTTTGTAACACTCCTTGCCGTCGCCGCGCTCTTGACGGCACGACGGCCGGCGTTCGGACTCTGCGTGTTGATCGGAAGCGTTCCGTTTGCGCTCTATCGCGACTTCCTCGGCACCACCATCACCCTACCGAAGATCGCTCTGCTGGGCGTGCTCCTCGGCTTGACCGTGCATCGAGACCACCTGCCGTCGCTGAGGACGACGCCGATCCGGATCTTCCTGATCGCGATCACATGCCTGCTCGGTGCGACCGCGCTCTCGGTCCTGCGGATCGGGTCCCACGAAGCGGCTCTGCGCGAGACGCTCAAGGTCGCCGAATACGGGCTCGCGTTCCTGGCGGCATATGTGTGCTTCAAACTCGATCCAGCCGACGATCTGCTCCGCCTCGCGATCACGACCGTCGTCAGCGCCGTCGCACTCGGCGCGCTCTCGCAAGAGTTCGGTGACGCGCCCTCGGGCATGTACTTTAACAACGTGATCATTCCGCGCATCGCAGGGGCCCTCGAAGGTCCGAACCAATTGGCCGGCTATCTCGAGATCGGCACGGCCCTGCTCGCATCGTTCGTCTGCGCGCGCCCGCGCTGGGAGTTCTCCGTCGCACTCGGGCTCGCGGCGTTGGCGGACATCCTCACCTACTCGCGCTCCGGCCTGATCGGCGGCGCGGTCGCGATCGCCGTCGTCGCCGTCGTCTACCGGCGCGACGCGACCCGCTTGATCGCGCCGCTGGTGACCGCGATGGTCGCGGGTGCATCGACGACGGCCGGCTGGGCTGCGAATGCCCATACCGGGGGGTTGGGTCTGTTCCCCGTCATGCTCGGCGTCCGCACGCACGCGAACAGTCTTTATCAGCAAGCCCTCGCCGAAGGCGGCATCCCGCTAATCGCGGCGACCCTCTTCGTCGTCTGGCTCTCCATCGCGAGCTTCGTCAAGCGCGCGGCGGAGTCGCCGTTCGTGGCGGCTGCGCTGGCCGCCTCGATCGCCCTCGCGCTCCATCAGACGGTCGACTACGTCGTGTTCTACCCGAAAGTCGGCGAGATGTGGTGGATAATCCTGGCGCTCGGCGCGGCGTGCGTCTAGCGCGCGCGATCTGGGCGCTGCCGGTCGCGCTCGTCGTCGGCGCGCTCGGGGCTCGCGGTCTGCTCTCGCTCGCGCCTGCGGCGATCGCGACGGATCTCGCGCAACCGCTCGTCGTCGCCAACACGTGGCACGCGTATGGAGCGCTACAACTCGCGATGCTGGCGCTCGCCGTGGCCGGCGGCGGGATCGTGTATTTCGGGCTCCTGCGAGCGGTCGCGAGCGGACGCGCGACGATCTCGGTGGGTTCGATCGTCGGCCTGGCCGCAGTCGGACTGATCGGGGCGCTCGCGTGGCCGTTCGTCTTTTCAAGCGACGTCTACGCCTACGCCACCTACGGCGATCTGGCCGCGCGCGGACTCGATCCGTACGCGCACGCAAGCATTTTCCCTGCCGATGCGACCGTGCGCGCGGCGCTCTGGCAGTGGGGTGGCGCGATCCCGGCCTGTGTCTACGGTCCGCTCTTCGTCGACCTCGCGAGCGGCGTGACGAGCGCGTTCGGGTCCTTCGGCACGTTCGCGCAGCTCTTCGCACTTCGGGCGCTCGCGTGCGCATCGCTGCTGGCATGTGCGCCACTCGCCTTCGCCGCGTTCGCCGGCCGGCTGAAATCCGAGCGCACGTTTGCCGCCGCAGCGATCGGGCTCAATCCGCTCGCGATCTGGAGCGCGGCCGAGGGGCATAACGATGCGTTGGTGCTCGCGGTCGCGCTCGCAGGCTTCGCCCTAGCGCGTCGCTACGGTCCGTTCGTCGGCGCGCTGCTCGCTACGATCTCGCTCGGGGTCAAGGCGCCCGGCCTACTGGCCGCATTCGGCATCGCGGTCGCCTACCGCGCACCGTCGCGCGCGCTCGTGCACGCACTCAGCGGAATCGCCGTCGGCGGCGCGCTGGTCGCGCTGGCCTGCCTTCCTTACGCGGGTGGCTTGCTCGCAGTCGGCGCGCGCGGACACTACCTCCCGACGATCTCGCTCCAGGCGATCTGGCCGCCGCTCGGGGTCGCGGCGGCGCTCGCCGCGCTCGGCTTCGGTCTGCGCGCAGTCCTTCGCGGCGATTCCGGCGGCTGGCCGCTCGCGGCGCTGGGGCTTTGGCTCGCGATACCGAATCCGCAACCTTGGTACGGGTTGTGGTTTCTTCCGATAGCGGCCCTCGCACCGCGCTCGCCCGCGGCGTGGGTTCTCGTCGGCCTCTCGCTTACGACCGTTCTGCGCTACATCCCCGACGCCGTCGCCATCCCGAGCTATCCGCTCGATCTCGCGTTTACGCTGATCGCTTTCGCACCACTTCTACTCTTATGGCCGCATTCTCGCTCGACGTCCTGACCGCACCGGGCCGCCCGCTCCGCGCCGCGCTCGATCATCTCGAGCGCTCGCGCTCCGGCGTCGCCTTGCACGAAACGATCCCGTCCGCGCGACCGGCGCTCTTGGCGGCGCTGCATCGCGCCCGCGGCGGTCAGATCCTGGTAGCCGTGCCGACGCCGGATGTCGCCGAGCGTGCGTTCGCGGATCTGCTCTACTATCTGGGCGACGACGACGGGCGGATCGCGAGCCTGATGCGTCCGCGCGACGAAGCCGCCGGCGCGATCGAGAGCCCATCCGAACGTAGCGCGCGGATCGCGATGCTCTGCGAGTTGGCCGATGGCAGACCGCACGTCGTGCTCGCGCCGGTCTCGGCGCTCCGGCAATATACCTTCTCGCCCGCGACCCTGACCGCGTCGCGAACGCGTCTGAAGCCCGGCGACGAACCCGGATGGGACGAACTCCAACGCAAGCTCTTCGACCTCGGCTACGAACGATCGGATGTGGTGAGCGCGGTCGGCGAGTACGCGGTGCGCGGCGGCATCCTCGACGTCTTCGCCGCAACCGGAGATACGCCGACGCGTATCGAGTTCTTCGGCGATCAGATCGAGTCGCTCCGTTCGTTCGATCTCGTCACGCAGCTCAGCACGCACCCGCTCGACGTTCTCGAGATCGCTCCGTGGATCGAGCCGGACGACGGTGGCGTGCGCGGAACGGTGCTGGATTTCTTGCGCTCGGACGCACTCGTGGTTTTCGACGAACCGGCGATGCTGGTCGCGATCGAGCGTGCGCTCGACGAAGAGCTGTCGCGCGAAGAACACATCCTGCTGGCCGAATCGGAGTCCGGCGAGTTCCCCGTCCGCGATGAGGACGTGGCCGAAGCGCTGCTCTCGGACCAGATAGCCGCGCATACGTCGCTGGATGCGCTTGCCGGCGCGTTCGCGGCACGCAAGACGCTCGTCTTTCCGGGTAGTATCGAAGGCACGCCCGCGCCCTGGCTACCGGACGCGGGCGCATCGTTCGTGCTGGAGTGCCGGCCCTCCGAACATTTCAACCGTCAGATCGACATGTTCGTCGGTGCGATCCGCGAGAAGATCGCGGCGGGCGAAGCGGTCACGATCGTCACGACGGCCGTCGCGCGCACGAGCGACATCCTCCACGGTGCGAACGTCACCGGCGCCAATGTCGTCCACGGTAGTATCGAGTCCGGCTTCTCGCTGCCGGACCTGCGCACGCACGTCTTGGGCGATCGCGAGATCTACGGGCAGCCACCCAAGCGCGTCAAGCTCCGCGCCGTCAAAGAAGGCGTGCCGGTCACACTCGCCGATCTCAAGGTCGGCGACTACGTGGTCCACGCGGTCCACGGCATCGGGCAATATCTTGGCCTGCGCGAGCTCACGATTCTCGGAGCGACCCAGGACTATCTCGACCTCGCCTACGCCGGCAGCGACAAGATGCTGGTGCCGGTCACGCAGATGCACCAGGTCACGAAGTACGCCGCGAGCGACGGTGGTGCGCCGCGTCTGTCGAAGATGGGCGGCGCGGATTGGGTCCGTTCTAAGTCGCGCGTCTCCGAATCGCTCGCCAAGATCGCCGACGGGTTGGTCGCGCTCTATGCCGATCGCGAGCTCGCGCGCGGCCATGCGTATCCGCCCGACACGCCCTGGCAGGGCGAACTCGAAGAAGCGTTCCCGTACGAGCCGACCGTCGATCAGGCCAAGGCGATCGCCGATACGAAAGCGGACATGGAACGCCCGCAGCCGATGGACCGGCTCGTCTGCGGCGACGTCGGCTACGGCAAGACCGAGGTCGCGATCCGCGCCGCCTTCAAGGCGATCGCGGATAAGAAGCAGGTCGCGGTGTTGGTGCCGACCACGCTGCTAGCGGATCAGCACTACCATAGCTTCGCCGCGCGTTTTGCGGGCTTCCCGATCCGGGTCGAGGAACTCTCGCGCTTCACGCCCAAACCGAAACAGAAAGAGACGCTCCGGGATCTGGCCGAGGGCAAGGTCGACATCGTGATCGGCACGCATCGCCTCCTGCAGAAAGACGTCGTGTTCGCCGATCTCGGCCTGATCGTGATCGACGAAGAGCAACGTTTTGGCGTGATGCATAAGGAACGGCTCAAGGAATACCGCACCAGCGTCGACGTGCTGACGCTCTCGGCCACGCCCATTCCACGCACCCTGCATATGTCGCTGGTCGGCGTGCGCGACCTCTCGCTGATCCAGACCGCGCCCAAGAACCGCATGTCGGTCAAGACCGTAGTCGTGCCGGCGAGCGACGGCATCGTCGCGCGCGCGATCGCCTCGGAGTTGGATCGCGGCGGACAGGTCTACTATCTGCACAACCGGATCGAATCGATCTATGCGGTCAAGAACGCGTTGCAGAAGCTGGCACCGCGCGCGCGCATCGCGGTCGGTCACGGCCAGATGCACGAAAACGAACTCGAGCCGGTGATGCAGGCCTTCATCGCGGGCGACCTCGACATCCTGGTCGCGACCACGATCATCGAGAACGGATTGGACATCCCCAACGTCAACACGATGATCGTGCAC
>JALYSX010000169.1 GCA_030854585.1 Vulcanimicrobiota bacterium | reverse complement strand
CTTCGGCGAGCGCCTTGCGGTATACAGCGAGCGTCCCATCCCCGCATCCGACCCGCAGATCGAGGCTCGCCTCTCCGCCGCCCTGGCCGAGAGCGCTGACCTTCGAATCGCCCTCGATACCGAACGGACGGCCCTGAACGAGCGTCTCGCCCATGCGAAAGCCGAGTTCGGCTCGGTGCTGGCCACCATGCGGCGGAGCGCCGAGGAGACCGAATACGGCTACGCGCAGCGCGTCGCAAATCTTGAGATAGAACGGGACGCCCAACTGGCCACCGCACAGGCCGAGACCGAGACGGCTCAGGCCGAGCATCAAGCGCGACTGCATCAGCTTGGGACCGAGATCCAGCAGGTCAACAAAGCCCTGGCCGAAAGCCAAGCGAAGGTCGTCGCCCTCGACGGCCAGATCGCAAGCCTTACGACGCAATACGAAATAGCCTGCGACGCTCGCGATGCGATCCACACCCTGCACGACGAAGAGAGCGCGGCTCTCGATGCGGCCCGTGCAGACGTCGAGCAGACGCGCGGGATGCTCACCATCGTGGTCGATGAGCGCGATTCACTCAAAGAGCAAGTGGAGACGACGGGTGCCGAACTCGGTCGCCTGCGGAGCGTGCTTGCTACCGTGCAGCGCGAACGCGACGCGTACAAAACGACGCTCGACGACGTCCGGGCGCGAGCCCAGGAGTTCGAAGAACTCTTCGCGATCGCCGACGGCGAACTCTCGGCTACCGCACGCGATCGCGCTGTCGTGAAACTCGAGCGCAATGCGGCCCTTTCGGAACTGGAAATCGCGCGCGTCGGCCTCACCAATGCCGGCGATAAGGTCGTCGCCCTCGACGGCCAGATCGCAAGCCTTACGGCGCAATACGAAATGGCCTGCGACGCTCTCGATGCGGCCCGTGCAGACGTCGAGCAGACGCGTGGGAAGCTCGTCGCGATGGAGATGAGCGTTCGGACCCTGGTAGAGGAACGTGACCAACTGCTCGTGACGCAAAGGGAACGCCAGCAACACCTTGAGGATGCGATCGTAACCGCGGGCAAGATAGAACATCGCTTTGTTGATCACGTTCGCGGTGCGATCGATCAGACGCGCGCCGAAAGCGAGCGAACCATGCTCCTCCTCGACACGGTGCAGAGCAGTGTTTTCTGGAAGATGAAGCGCTGGTTCTCCCTGCGACGTGCGCGTTAGGACCGTCGTGGACCCGATCCGTCTCAAGGTGTACCCAGAGATGACGCGCGCCGACGAAGACGATCCGAACTCGAGTTACGCCCTTATGCTCGACATGATCGAGGGGCCGGCGACCGTGCTCGATCTCGGTTGCGGCCCAGGCAACTTCGCGCGGCAACTGGTTTCACGCGGATGCGCCGTCGTCGGATTGGATCTCAATCCCGAACATCTCGAGAGTGCACGCGCGTATTGTCGCGAGACGCATGTCGTCGATCTCGAGCGCGAAGCACTCGACGACGTTCTGCGCGACGAGCGCTTCGACGTCGCGATCTGCGCCGATATCCTGGAGCACCTTCGAGACCCTCGACGCGTCCTCGAAGGTCTTCGCACCGTGCTGGCGCCCGGCGGTTGCGTCCTCGCCTCGATCCCGAACGTCGCGCACGGCGCCGTCCGGCTCGCGTTGCTCGCCGGACGTTTCGAGTATCAGCCCTTCGGAATCCTCGACGACACACACGTGCACTTCTATACCAACAACAGTATTACGGCGCTCTTTGAAGATGCCGGGTACGTGATCGTATCGACCGCGCGGACCCTCACGCCGATCTTCGATTCGGAAGCTTTCCTGGTGCCGAAGATCGCACGCGAGGACTTCCCGCCGGAGACTATCGAGCGCGTCGAGAGCGCTCCGGAATCCGAAACCTTGCAGTTCGTGATCAAGGCAATCCCGCGTTTCCCGGCTCCGCCTCGCCGCGAGGCGATTCGGGAGGTACCCCACGTTGCCATGGTCGACGCGAACCTCGACCTGCTCGCGCGCCTCCATACGGCAACCCGCGGCGCCGAGGCGGCGGAAGCGCAGCTCGCCGAACACTCGAAACTTCTAGCACGCTTGCGCGAGCGCTGGCGCTAACGCTCCTATATCGGACCATTATCCTCACGAC
>JALYSX010000158.1 GCA_030854585.1 Vulcanimicrobiota bacterium | reverse complement strand
GTCCTCGCGCGCGTCGTCGGCATCGGCGACAGCCTGACGGCCGGCACGCAATCGAACGGCACGATGGGCGTCTCGTACTTCGGCAACCCCGTCTCGGCACTGCCGGGCGGCCTCGTGCCGGCGACGCAGACCAACGGCTTCTTCGCTCTGCTTCAAGAGCAGATCGCGGGCGGCACGGTCGCATCGGCAGTCGCAACCATCTCGACCCCGGCGACCTCGGTATTGCCGCTGATCGCTTCGCCGGGCAACGGCGGACAGATCGTCGTCTCGGCAACCGCTCCGGGCTTCGGCCCGACGCAGTTGAGCTGCAACGCGTTCAACCAGTCGATGTACTCGCTTTCGGCGATCGCGTCGTACCGCGCCAATCCGACTACGCTGCCGCTCGATGTCGGCGTCCCCGGCATCACGGCCCACGAAGCCATCTACATGGTCGCCCCCCACAGCGGTCCCCCGCCGGGACCGGTCGGGAGCTCGTGTCCCGGGTTCGTTACCCTGGCCGGCGATCCGACTTCGGGCGGCCTCCAGACGCTGCTCGACGCGGAAGACTCGAACTTCTATCCGATCCTCGGCAGCTTCGCCGGCAAGCTGGGCCCGAACCAGCCGCTCACGATGCTCAACGCCGCGCTCGCCGATCGCCCGACGCTTTCGACCGTCTGGCTCGGCGCGAACGACTTGCTCAAGTTCACGTTCTCGGGCGGCCAAGCGCCGATCGACACGCCGGCCCAGATGCAAGCCGACATCGCCCAGATCATCAACTCGCTCAAGGGCGTCGGCTCGAAGGTCGTCGTCGCGAATCTGCCCGACATCCTCGCGCTACCGCAGTTCACCAAGGGCGGAGCGACCCTGACCGCAACCATGAGCGCCTTCCTCCAAAAGGTCGGCATTCCGGCGCCGTTCGCCGCGCTCATCGCCTCCAACGCATCGGCGAACATCCAGACGAAGTACGGCGTGACCGGCAACGGCTACTTGACGGAAAGCGGCTTCCTGGCCGCCTTCTCGCAGTGCATCGCGCAGTTCAAGGGCGGCGCGGGAACGGTCAACTGCAATCCGGTGCTCGATCCGACGACCGCGGGTAGCGGCTTCGGAGCGGCCTATCTGCCCGACGCCTTTGCGGCGCAGGTCCAGGGGCTGAACACCGCTTACAATGCGGCAATCGCGGCGGCTGCAACCTCGACCGGAGCGCCATTGGTCGACATCCACCAAACGTTCGTGAACATCGCGACCGCCGGCGGCGTGCCGATCAATCCCCCGAAGTGCTGCTCGCTCGCCTTCGGCGGCGGATTGCTCTCGTTCGACGGACTCCATCCTTCGAACACGGGTTACGCGATTCTGTCCAATGTGTTCATCGCGACCATCAACGCGTCGTACGGTACGGCGATCCCGGCGGTGAACGCGTCGAACGTCTACAACGGCGCCGGCGGCTACACGTTCCCAGACCCGTACGCAATGCACTAGCTCGAGAGCTCGTGACATCGCAAAAGGGCGCCCGCAAGGGCGCCCTTTTCTTTTCTTCCGTGTTCTACGACGTCGTCTAGGCGTAGACGCCGCGCAGGCGTAGTGCCTTGACTACCCGGTCGATCGCGAGCATGTATGCTGCCGTGCGCAGCGAGCAGCTTTTCTCGGCGACGAGTTTCTGCAACTCGTGGAAGTTGTCAAGCATCACTTCTTCGAGCTTCTCGTTGACCTCGGCTTCTTTCCAGAAGTAGCCCATACGGTCTTGGACCCATTCGAAGTACGAGACGGTCACGCCGCCGGCGTTGGCCATGATGTCGGGGATCACGATGATGCCGCGCTCGTCGAATATCTTCGCCGCTTCCGGCGTGGTCGGGCCGTTAGCGCCCTCGACGATCAGTTTTGCCTTCACCTTGGAGGCGTTCTCGGCGGTGAAGACCTTCTCCAGCGCGGCCGGAACGAGCACGTCGCACTCGCTCTCGAGCAGCTGCGCGTTGCTGATCTTGTCGCCGCCCTTGAAGCCGTCGAGATTGTGGCTCTTCTTGACATAGTCCATCGCGTCGCCGACGTGGATGCCCTGCGCGTTGTAGTAGGCGCCCGTGACGTCGGAGATGCCGACGACTTTGCAACCGCGCTCGGCGAACAGCTTCGCGGCGTACATACCGACGTTGCCGAAACCCTGGATCACGATCGAGGTGCTCTCGGGCTTCATGCCCATGACGGCCATCTGGTCCATGCCGACGATGGTCACACCGCGTCCGGTCGCTTCGACGCGCCCGCGGCTCCCGCCGATCTCGAGCGGCTTGCCGGTCACGACGCCCGGGACGTTCTGACGCACGTGCATCGAGTACGTGTCCATGAACCAGGCCATGATCTGCGGCGTCGTGTTGACGTCGGGCGCCGGAACGTCTTTGTCCGGGCCGACGACTTCGACGAGTTCGGCCGCGTAGCGGCGCGTGATGCGTTCGAGTTCGTTCATCGAAAGCGTCGAAGGATCGCAGGTGACGCCGCCCTTGGCTCCGCCGAACGGCAGATCCACGACCGCGCACTTCCAGGTCATCCAGAACGCCAGTGCGGTCACTTCATCGAGCGTCACGCCCGGATGGTAGCGGATGCCGCCCTTCGCCGCGCCGCGCGCGAAACTATACTGAACGCGGTAGCCGGTATAGACTTCGAACTCGCCCGAGTCGCGTTGGAATGGGATCGAAAAGATGATCTGACGCGACGGATGCGTCAGGATAGCTCGCATGCCGGCATCGAGTTCCAGCAGATCGGCCGCTTCGTTAAAATACGCGATACCGTCGCCGAAAACCGAGACTTCGCGCACTGCAGTGGTCATAGAGCGATGAGGCCTCCAACGGAAAAGTCCAAACCCCACCCGGTTTAGCCCCGAAGGCTCCGGTCCCTTGGCGCTTTTGTCGGTTTTGCGGAGCATCTTGCGGTTCCACAGGGGGGTGGTAGCACAGGGACCTACGCTTGGTTTCTCTTCATCGACGTCTTCCTCGTCGCGTCTTTTCCGGCCGTGTCACCCTGAGGAGCGCGAAGCGCGTCTCGAAGGGCGGACCTACACGTTGAAGCGGAAGTTTACGACGTCGCCTTCTTGCATGATGTACTCTTTGCCCTCGGATCGTAGCCGACCGGCGGCTCGCAAGGCTTCCATGGTCTGGTATTTTACGTAGTCGTGGTAGCTGACGATCTCGGCGCGGATGAAGCCGCGCTCGATGTCGCTGTGGATCTTGCCGGCGGCTTGGGGGGCTCGGCTGCCTTTTTCGATGGTCCAGGCGCGGACTTCGATCTCTCCGGCGGTGAGGTATGTCATCAGGCCGAGCAGATCGTAGGCGGTCAAGGCCAGTTCGTCGAGGCCGCTTCGGGCGATGCCGAGCTCGTGGCAGAAGTCGCGGGCCTCTGCTTCGGTGAGGCCGGCGAGTTCGGATTCGATCTTGCCGGAGAGGACGACGACCGGGCTGCCCTCGGCCTTGGCGACATCTTTGACCTGGTCGACGAGTGGGCCGGGGTGGCCGATCTGGGCCTCGTCGACGTTGGCGACGAAGAGCAGGGGCTTGGCGGTCAGCAAGAACGATTCGTTCGCGACCTCACGCTCTAGGGAGTCGGCCTTGAACGAGCGGGCCGGGTTGCCCGCTTCTAGGGCGGCGACCAGGTTCTTGGCGGCGTCGACCTTGGGCTTGAGCTTTGGGTTGACGCGGGCCTCGCGCTCGAGTTTATCGACGCGCTTCTGGAGGCTCGAGAGGTCGGCTAGCGCGAGTTCGATCGCGATGATCTCGATATCGCGTTTGGGATCCGGGCCGCCTTCGACGTGGGTGACGTTCTCGTCTTCGAAACAGCGGACCACCATCGCGATCGCGTCGGTCTCGCGGATGTGGCTCAAGAACGCATTGCCCAGCCCCTGGCCAGAGCTGGCGCCGCGGACGAGCCCGGCGATATCGACGAAGCGTACCGTGGTCGGAACGATCTTCTTGCCCGAGAC
>JALYSX010000022.1 GCA_030854585.1 Vulcanimicrobiota bacterium | reverse complement strand
GTTTGAGCGCGACCGTCACGGGCGACTCGCCGGTGAACGGGAGGACGCCGGTCAACATCTGATAGAGCACGACGCCGACGGAGTAGAGATCCGAACTCTCGTGCAGATCGTGTCCCTGAGCCTGTTCGGGCGAGATGTAGTAGACGCTGCCCATTACCAGCCCCGGCTTCGTCAGCGCCATCGTCTGTGTCGAGACCGCCCGCGCGATGCCGAAGTCCGAAAGCTTGCAGACGTCATCCCGGGTGACCAGGATGTTCGCCGGCTTGATGTCGCGGTGAAGCAGTCCCTGACGATGCGCGTACGCCAGGCCGCTGCAGATCTGCGCGGCATAATCGATCGCGACCGGTTCGGGTAGTTTGCCATCGCCCGCGATGATCTCTGCGAGCGACGGTCCGTCGACCAGTTCCATCACGATGAAGTACACGTCGCCTTCGCGGCCGACGTCGTAGGTGTTGACGATGTTCGGGTGCGAGAGCTTCGCGGCCGATTCGGCCTCCTGATAGAAGCGTCGCACGAACTCTTCGTCGGCGGCATACTGTTCGCGTAGCACCTTGACTGCGACGCGTCGGCGCAGCAACGTGTCGGTGCCGCAGAAGACCGTCGCCATGCCGCCTTCGCCGAGCTTGCTATCCAGACGGTAGCGATTGTTGAATATCCGCTCTTCGATCATCGGGGAACCGCTTGCAGGGCGGTCGCCAGCACGTCGCGCGCGATCGGGAGCGCGTAGGTGGCACCGTAGCCGACGTTCTCGACCACGATCGCGATCGCGACGCGCGGATGATCCGCCGGCGCAAAGCAGACGAACCAGCTATGCGACCGCCCGAGCGGATTGGTCGCCGTTCCCGTTTTGCCCGCCACGGTCACGCCCGGCAGGCGTGCCGCAGTCCCCGTTCCATACTGCACCACTGCGACCATCATGTTCTTCACATTCGTCGCAGTCTCCGCCGATATCGGGGTGGCAAGCGGGCCGCCCGCATAGACCGAAGAGATCGCCCCGGACCGGACGAGTTGGCTGACCAAGAACGGGCGCGGCTCGCTGCCGCCGTTGGCGATGGTCGCGCCGACCAGCGCCATCTGCATCGGCGTCATCAGCAGGGCGCCTTGCCCGAAGCCCATCTGGGCGAGTTCGCCATCGACTATCGAGGCTTTGGCGGGGATGCGGTCCCGCGTCGCGGGAATCTGGAAGTCCAGCGACGCGCCCATCCCCCAGCGCGCGAGATAGGTATAAAACGTATCGACGCCCATCTTGAGCGCGATCTGGGCGAAGTCGACGTTGCTCGAAAGTGCGAACGCACGTGTCAGATCCGCCGTGCCGGTCGTCTCATCTTCGTCGTTGTGCAGCCGGAAATCGCCGACTTGGAGATAGCCCGGATCAACGAAGGTGTCGGTCATCTGCACGGACGCCGAGTCCAGGGCCGCTGCGGCGGTGAATATCTTGAACGTCGAGCCGGGCGGATAGAGTCCGTCGATGGATCGATCCAAGAGCGGACTGCGCTTGTCGGTATTCAGACCGGCGAAGATCGAGTCGATGTGATTCGGATCGTATGACGGCACCGAGGCGATCGCGAGGACCGCTCCGGTCCGCGGGTCGAGCACCACCCCGGCACCGCGCGACTGGACCGAGAGCTTTGCGAAGAGTTCTCGCTGGATGGACGGGACGATCGTGGTGACGACGTCGGCGCCGCGCGCCTCGTTAGTCTTTCCACCGAGTGCGGCGAAGATGCTCTGGATCTGCGCGAGCGGATCGCCGCTCGTCTCGGGCGGCGTCAGCGCGCGATCGTACGCATCTTCGAGTCCGCTCGTACCGTATCGCGCGGTCGCATAGCCGACCGTGTGCGCGAGCGCGGCGCCGAATGGATAGACGCGCTTGCCGCCGGTGGTCGCGGCGAGCACGGTGCCGTCGGTCGCGAGGATCTTGCCCCGACGTGCGTCGAGCAGGCTGTGGCGTGGATCGCTCGCACGCCCGGCGATCGACGGAGCGGCCACGATCTGGACGTAGGCTTGACGCAAAGCGAGCACGAGAAAAAGCGCGACGAAGAATGTGGAAAGGCGCGCGATCGCGCGATTGGTCAACGCGCCCGCTCGCGCAGAACGGTGTAGCCGCCTTGGGTCCGGACCGCCAAGTGAGGCGTCTCCTTATCCGCATCGAGAAGCAGATTGATGGCTTGGCGGGCGACCTCGTCGGCGACGTCGGCGGTCGCCATCACGGCTTGGACGCCGGCTTCATCGAGCAGTGTGGGCGCGACGTATGCCGACTCCGGAAGGGTCTCGAAATGATGCGTCTCGTAGGCGCCGTTGCGCCACGGTCCGCGCTTGCCGAAGACCTGCGCGTGATAGTCCCATGCGCAGAGCTGCTTCTCTTTCCACACGAAGTCGTTCTTCACGCAGAGGCGCCGACAGGCGGCGCATTGGACGATCGCAGCCGGATCGTGGGCGAGCCCGTCGAGAACTTCGTCGGGGACATCCTCGGCGTTGATGATCGATTCGTCGTTGAAACGTTCGGGGATCTCGGAATGCCACTGGACGCGCGCGAGCAGTTCGATATCCCGTAGTGGGGCGACGAACGAGCGCTCGTCTTCGGGCGGAAACGTCTTGTCGACCCAATCCATCAGCGAGGCAAGCGCCACGCCGACGTTCTGCGAGGAGTCACCGATCACCACGCCCATCGGCGTCCAGGCGAGCGGTACGAGGCGAACGGTAATGCTACCGCCCGCATCGCGGAACGAGTTGACGAATGCCAAGGTGCTGGCATTACCCCCGAGCGCAAAGGCGGCGGCCTCATCGGCGGAGCGCTTTTTTCGGCGGGTTGCGAGTTGATCGATCACAGGCGGTAGGTTCCGCGCCGGGGCATCGCGGTCATGCGCCGACGAGCTGCGCCTGGTACTCCTGGAGGGAGCGGGGCGCGCCGGGGGTGGACTCCAAGGCGGATGCGAGCGCGTGGGCCGTATCCAGGCTGGTGAGGCAGGCGATGCCGGCCTCGACGGCCGCCCTGCGCATCCGATAGTTATCGGAGATCTCGCGCCGGCCTTTTGCATCGTTGACGACCAGATCGACGGTGCGCTCGCGGATCGCATCGAGCACGTGCGGCGAGCCGTCGGCGATGCCGTTGATACGCGTACTCGGCACGCCGGCCGTTTCGAATGCTGCGTGCGTAGGCGGCGTCGCCATCAGCTCGAAGCCGAGGGCACGATAACGCCGGAAGACCGGGATCGCCTCCTGCCGCTCTTCTTCCGAGATCGAGACGAGGATACGCCCGCCCTCGGTCGGCAGGCGCACGCCCGAACCGACGAAGCCCTTGCGCAAGGCGCCGGCAAAGGTCGCATCGATGCCGAGGACTTCACCAGTCGATTTCATCTCGGGCCCGAGAATCGTTTCGACGCCACGCATCTTCGAGAACGAGAAGACCGGAACTTTCACGACGGTGAACGGCGCGCGCGGGCGCAATCCCGTTCCATACTCCATTTGCGCGAGCTTCTCACCGAGCGCGATACGGGTCGCGGCTGCGACGATGTTGATGCCGGTCGCCTTCTGGATGATCGGCACCGTCCGCGACGCGCGTGGGTTGGCCTCGATGATGTAGAGCTCGCCGTCGTGGACGACGAACTGGATATTGATCAATCCGCGGATCTTAAGTTCGCGCGCGATCGCGGTCGTCACGTCGACGATGCGGGCTTCCATAGCCCAATCGATGGATTGGGTCGGATAGACGCTGATCGAGTCGCCGGAGTGGATGCCCGCGCGTTCGATGTGCTCGAAGATGCCCGGAATCAGGACGTCGTCGCCGTCGAAGACCGCGTCGACCTCGACCTCGAGGCCGCGCAGGTACTTGTCGACCAGCAAGGGCGCATCGGGTTGGATCGGTGGCGCCGCCTCGGCGTACGAGGCCAGCTGGACTTCGTTGTAGACCACTTCCATGCCGCGGCCGCCTAAGACGAATGACGGTCTGACCAACACCGGGAAGCCGAGTTCTCGCGCGATCTGCCGGGCCTCGCGGAAACTTCGCGCGGCCTTGCCCTCCGGTCGGGCGACCCCGAGTCGCTGGAGTGCGGCATCGAACTGCTCGCGATCTTCGGCCATATCGAGCGATGCGCGATCGCTCCCGATGATCGCGACGCCGCGATTCTGTAACTCGGCCGCAAGATTGATCGCGGTCTGCCCGCCGAACGCCAACATCACCCCGAGTGCGTTCGTAGAGCGATAGGCGGCTTCGACTTCGTCGGCACCGGGCGGTTCGAAGATCAGCGCGTCGGAGACGTCGAAATCGGTCGAGACCGTCTCGGGATTGTTGTTGATGACGACCGCGGAGCGGCCGGCTTCGCGCAATGCCCAAGCCGCATGCACGCACGAGTAGTCGAATTCGATGCCTTGGCCGATGCGGATCGGCCCGCTTC
>JALYSX010000126.1 GCA_030854585.1 Vulcanimicrobiota bacterium | reverse complement strand
ATGACGGCGCGTGCGATCGCCGCAGGCTCGGCGACGAGATCGATCCCGGTGATGCGATCGTCCGTGACGCTGAAGAGGAACGCGACCCGGAGTTCGCCTTCGTGTATCCAGACCGCACCGGGCTTGCCGTCGATGAAGACCGCTTGCGCCGCACGCGCACGGCTGGAGAACGTCCGGGCGACCGCGTCGGCGCCGACGATCCCAGCCCCAAGGCCGTCGTTCTGCCAATACGCCGCACCGCCCATCGCCATGACGGTCGCATCTGCGCGCAGCGTGGCGGTCGGATCGAGCACCCTCAGCAACGCCGGGAAGTCGCCCGCCCGCGAGGCCTCGAGAAATGCGCGCACGAGTTCGTCGTGTCGCTGCGTCATCGGATCCCGGCCGGCGGATGCGCCCCGCACCCGGCGGCGCGCGCGGCTCGCGAGCTGGCGGGCCGCCTCGGGCGTCCGTCCGACGATCTCGGCGATGTCGTCGAAAGGGACGTCGAACATATCGTGCAGCACGAAGGCGACGCGTTCGGCTGGCGGGAGCGCATCGATCAAGATCCGCAATGCCGCGCCGATCGAATCGGCGAGCAGCGCTTCTTCCTCCGGGCGCTCGTCCGGAGCGATCGTCATGAGGTCGCGGCGCGGGTCGTCCGCCGTCAGGTCCTCGCGCCGGCTGGTCCGCCATTTGAGCGAATCCAGACAGGCGCGCGCGACGACGGTCGTCAGCCAGCCGTCGAGATTTTCGACGCGCGTCACGTCGGCGCGGCTGATCCGCAGCCAGCTCTCCTGGAGCGCATCGTCGGATTCGGCGGCGGACCCTAGGATGCGGAGCGCGATGCGGAGCAGGCGCGGCTTGGCCGCTTCGAAGCGCTCCGCGAGCGACTCGTCACGTTTCACCGGACTCGATCCGTCATACATATAAGAAGGAGCATAGAATCTTGAAAGACGTTTCCCTGATCGTGTATCCGGCCGCAGACATGACTGCAGCCAAACAATTCTTTCGCGAGCTCACGGGCGGCGACCCCTACGTGGATAGCCCTCCGTACGTCGGTTACAAGAGCGGCGACATGGAGATCGGCCTGGTTCCGAACGCCGACAACCGCGAACCGAGCGGGCTGGCGTACTGGACCGTGAGCGACATCGCCGCAAGCGTGCAAAGACTCATCGCCGCCGGCGGCACGGTCGTGCAAGAGATCACCGACGTCGGTTACGGCATGCTCGTCGGGAGCGTCAAGGACCCGAACGGCGTGACGATCGGACTGCGCCAACCGCCGAAGGCCAAAGCGTGACCAAAGCGGCAACGCCGTCGGAGCTGATCACCGCGCGGATCGCCGAGCTCGGCGATTGGCGCGGCGAGACGCTCGCTCGCATCCGCAAGTTGATCAAGGACGCGGTTCCGGACGTGACGGAAGAGTGGAAATGGCGAGGCGTTCCGTGCTGGTACGACAACGGGCTGATCTGCACGGGCGAATCCTACAAGACGCAGGTGAAGGTCACGTTCCACAAAGGCGCATCGCTCAAAGACCCCAAGCGTCTTTTCAACTCGAGTCTCGACGGAAACGTACGCCGCGCAATCGACCTCTTCGAAGGTGACATGCTCGACGAGCCGGCCTTCAAAGCGCTCGTCCGCGCCGCCGCCAAGCTGAACGCCGGTTAGAAGTTCTTCGGAACCGTGACGTTCAGGTTCTTGACCAAGAACCCGTAGACGTCGGCCCATTCGTTGATCGTCATCGAGATCGGAGCGCCGCCGCCGTGACCCGACTTGGTCTCGACCCGGAGCAGGATCGGCGCGTCGCCGGTCTGCGCCGCCTGCATGGCCGCGGTGTACTTGAACGAGTGCGCCGGGAAGACCCGGTCGTCGTGATCCGCCGTCATCACCAACGTCGGCGGATACGCGACGGCTCTGACGTTGTGGAGCGGTGAGTAGGCGTAGAGCGTCTTGAACTGAGCGGCGCTACAGGTGGAGCAACCGTAGTCGGAGATCCAGCCGTGGCCGACCGTAAACTTGTCGAACCGGAGCATATCCATCACGCCGACCTGTGCGACCACCGCGCCGAACAGGTCGGGGCGTTGGTTCTCGACGGCACCCATCAAGAGGCCGCCGTTCGAGCCGCCGTTGATCGCGAGCTTCGGCGTCGTCGTGTACTTCTTGGCGATCAGATACTCGGCCGCTGCGATGAAGTCGTCGAAGACGTTCTGCTTGTTCGCGAGCATGCCGCCCCGATGCCAGGCCTCGCCGTACTCCGAGCCACCGCGGATGTTGGCGACCGCATAGACGCCGCCCATGCCGAGCCAGGTCGCGATCGTGGTCGAGAAATGCGGGGTCATGGCGATATCGAAACCGCCGTAACCGTATAAGATGGTCGGATTGGTGCCGTCGAGCTTGAGGTCCTTTTTGTACGAGATCATCATCGGGACGCGCGTTCCGTCCTTGCTCGTATAGAAGATCTCTTTGGTCGTGTAGAGCGTCGCATCGAACGCCAGCTTCGGTTTGCGATAGACGGTGCTGTTGCCGGAGGCGATGTCGTAGGCGTACGTGACCGACGGCGACGTGTAGCCGGAGTACGAGTAGTAGACGGCGCGATCGTTCGGCCAACCGTCGAAGCCGCCGGCCGTGCCGAGTCCCGGCAACGCGACGTCGCGGATGAAGCGCCCATTGTAGTCGTAGATCTTTACGGCAGAGTGCGCGTCGGTCAAGTACTTCGTGAAGAGCCGGTGACCGGCGGTCGAGACGCCTTGCAGCGCCTGCTTCGCCTGTGGAACGACCGTCGTCATCACTGCGGGGCTACGCAGATCGACGGCGACGACCTTCGTGTTGGGCGCATTACGGGTGGTCGTGAAGATGAACCGCGTCCCGACGTTGTCCACGTAACCGTACTGCGCGTCGCGTTTGGCGAAGAGCGCATGGACCGACCCCCCCTTCTCGTTGCGGTCGACGTAGTAGACGTCGTTATTGATGGTCGCGCCGCCGCTCACGTTGATGATGATGTAGCGTCCGTCGAGGGTGACGCCCGCACCGACGTAGTCGTCGGGATGCGCCCCCTTGTAGAAGAGCGTGTCCGACGATTGCGGCGTACCGAGCTTGTGGAAGTAGACGGTCTGCCCCGAGAGGGCGCCCTTGAACGTCTCGCCCGCTTTCGGCGCCGGATAGCGATCGTAGTAGAAACCGCTGTCGTCGTTCAGCCACGAGGCACCGGAGAACTTGCTCCAGACGAGCGTATCGGCGAGATCCTTGCCGGTCGCGATATTGCGTACGCGCCAGGTCTGCCAATCGGAACCCGAGGCCTGGGTGGAGTACGCCATGTACTTCGCATCGTTCGTGGTCGCGGTCGAACCGAGCGCGACCGTACCGTCGGTGCTGAGCGTATTCGGGTCGAGCAAGATGTGCGCTTTGCCATGCGGCCCGGTCATGGTGTCGAGCACCGCCTGATTCTGCAGGCCGGAGTTATAGTAGTAGAAGTATTGATTGCCGACGTGCGACGGCGCGCTGATCTTTTCGTAATTGGCGAGCTTGCGAAGGTGCGCGGCGATCGCCGCGCGCTGCGGAATTGCGTCGAGGTACGCGCGCGTCAGCGTGCCTTCGTCTTTGATCCAGGCGAGCGTCTGCGGCGAGTACGTCTCGAGCCAACGATACGGATCCGGAACAACGGTTCCGAAATAGGTATCCGTCACGTCGCCCTTGGGCGCGGCCGGGTAAGTGAGCGAGCTCGCCGCAGACGCGACGCACGGACCGAGAAGTGCCGTAATTGCGGCACACGCTACAACCAATCGCTTCATGTGATGTGGCTTGGCGTCGCGCCAACGATTCCCTACAGTAGGAGTTGTTCGGATGATTCCAGGTCGAGCAGCATGCGTTTGTTCTCGAGGCCGCCGCCGTAGCCGGTCAGACTGCCGTCGGCTCCGATGATGCGGTGACACGGGATGATGATCGAGACGGGGTTGCTGCCGTTAGCCGAGCCGACCGCGCGGACGGCCTCTTTCGGAAGGCCGGCACGGCGCGCCAACTCGCCGTACGACATCGTCACGCCGTAGCCGACCTTGGCGAGTTCGTTCCAGACCGCCAATTGGAACGGCGTGCCTTCGAGTTTGATCGGGACGTCGAAGATGGTGCGTTTCCCGGCGAAGTACTCGTCGAGTTGGCGCGCGCAGGTCGCCAGAATTTCGCGGCCGTCATCCGGAATCGCCGAGCCGTCCGGAACGATCTCGCGCCTGCGTTCGGGTCCGGCGAAGTAGAGTCCGCAGATCGCGTCCTCGGTCGCGACCAGGAGCATCGGCCCCGTCGGTGCGTCGTAATAGCGATACGCAAGGCTCATAGCGATCTCCAGAGATGCATCACGGCGTAGGCGCGCCACGGCCGCCAGGCTTCGCCGGCTTCCAAGACGCGTTTGGAATTCTTCTCCCCGAGCGCCTTCATCACGCCAAGATCGGTGTGCGGAAACGCGTCCGGCCAAGCGAGCGCGCGCATCGCGATATACTGTGCCGTCCATTCACCGATGCCGGGAAGGGCGCGCAGCGCATCGAGCGTCGCTTCGACGTCGGCGCCCGGTTGGAGCAAGAGCGCACCGTCGGCGATCGCCGCTGCTAGCGCGATGATCGTGCGCGTACGCGATGCGATGATGCCGAGGCGAGCGATCTCGTCGACCGTCTTGCCCGCGATTTCGGTTCCCGACGGAAAGAGCAGGCGCAGCCCAGCGAACGGCGTCTCGATCGGCGCGCCGAACGCCGCCGCGAAGCGCGCCGCGAGCGTGCGCGCTGCTTTCACGGTGATCTGCTGACCGAGGACGGCGCGGACCGCGACTTCGAACCCGTCGAACGCTCCCGGAACGCGCAAGCCCGGTTCGTTCTTCGCGAGTTTTCCGAGCGCCGTCGCGATCGCGATCGGATCGGCCGATGCATCCGTCAGATACTTCGCCTTTCCGAGTACGGCCGGTAACACCCCGGTCAGCGAGCCCGAGATACGCAGGCGCAGCGCATGCCTGTTCTTGACGGGTGCGATCTCGATCCAGCCCTCGTGGGTCTTCTCTCCACGTACGATGCGCACTGTGCGTCGATACGAATGCCCGTCGATCTCCTCGACGCCGTCGATCGTCCGCGAGGCAAGGAAGGCCGCGAGCGTCTCCCACGAATACGGCGGTCGGACCGCGATGTTCAGTTCGATCGCGTCCGCATCGCCGCGCGGTTCGACCTCGCGTCGCTTGCGCAGCTCGAACGGACGGAGGCGATAACGTTCGACGAAGAGCGCGTTGAAACGGCGCAATGACGAAAACCCGCTCGCGAAGGCGACATCAGTGACGCTCATCGTCGTATCGGTCAGGAGCCGCTTCGCGAGCAGCAGGCGCTGCGTCTGCGCGAAGGCGACCGGCGAGACGCCGAACTCCGCTCCAAAGACGCGCCGAAGATGTCGGTCGGTCACGCCGAGCCGGCGCGCGATCTCTCCGAAGCCGCCGTCGCCGTACGTATCGTTCTCGATCGCGATGGCGGCGGCGTGCGCGAGCCGAGCGCTCGCATCGACGCTTGCGTTGCCGGGAGCGAGTTCGGGCCGACAGCGGAGACACGGGCGATAGCGGGCGGCCTCGGCCTCGGCGGCCGTCGCGTAGAAGCGACAGTTCTCACGCTTGACGGGCTTGGCCGTACAGATCGGCCGACAGTAGATACGCGTCGAGGTGACGGCCACGAAGAAGCGCCCGTCAAAGCGGGTATCGTGGGTACGCAGAGCGCGGTAACAAGCATCGCCATCGGGGAGCATGTCCCGACTATACGCCCCCGAGGCTACCTAGACTAGCCGTTTTCGGACATGTAAGCGCGAACTACTTCGCGGGCTCTCGGCGCGCGTCTGCCACGCGCTTGACGATCCGCATCGCAACGAGCGCGCGCGGGAAGCCGATGTAGGGGATCAAGGTCATCACGACTTCGACGATCTCGGGTTCGGTCAGGCCGACGTTGAACGCGCCGTGGACGTGCGTCTCGAGTTGTGGATCGCAGCCACCCATCGTCGCAAGCGACGAGATCGCGACCAACTCGCGCTGCCTGAGATCGCCTTCGCGCCCATAGATCTCGCCGAACGCGAACTCGACGAGATATCGCGCGAAATCCGGCGCGATATCCTCGTACCGCTTGAGAAGATGGTCGGTTACCTTATCTCCATCGACGAGCCGCATCATCGTCTCGCCGCGGGTGAACTTCTCGCTATCCACTCAATCGCCGACCGAGTCGGTGAGTACCCGCCGGCCGGCAGAGATCATCGCGATCGAAGGCACCGCCAGTGCACAAATCGTGACCGGCTGAAAGGCGCTTGCCCACGAATCACCACGGATGGCAAACACCAGTAAGACAACCGCAATGAGGAACGCCACGACCGATCCTCCGATCCAGACGACCCGTTCCGCCGTCGTCGCAAGCGCAAACACCCTGCGACTCGGCGTGTCACGTTGCGCCTTCCAAACGACGGCCGCACCGACAAACATTCCGCCGCAAAGAACGAGCGCGCAGGCCACATATACGGAAACGAAGACCGCGAGCCAACCTTCCGGTCGCGCATTGTGGACTATAGCTAGAGCGACCAACGCGAGTATCGCGACGGGCATCGCTATCAACATCGTCGAGAGATTTGTCCTTGTCAGTCCCAATTTCATTGCGGAGCCGCCCTCACGCCGACACCCTATCCAAAGCGTCGCACCAGCGCGAGATGGCCGAGGGACGCGACGTAAAACCCGATGATCGTCGCCGTCGTCAGCGATGCGTAGAGCGAGCGATTCGCGTTCCATTCAACGATAGCGGAGACGAGCATCAGCCCAAAGCCGAGTACCTGTACGACGCGGGCACGCTTCGCGGCGAGCGCAAGCCCACCACGAGCCGGATCGATGAGTTGGATGAACTCTGCGGACCGCGCCGAGAAGTCCAGACCGACGACGATAACGAGCGCGCAGGGCAAGACGATCCAGAGCAGAGTCCAAC
>JALYSX010000116.1 GCA_030854585.1 Vulcanimicrobiota bacterium | reverse complement strand
GCGAAGCCTGGAGGGCGAGAGCGGCGCGCGCTCTCCGTTGCGCGCACGAGGCGCGCCCGCCCATCTGAAGCGATGTCGCCGCACCCCGGGTCACCCACGGGAACCGCGCCGCAATCCTAAATAGCGAAGGGTACCTACGAAGCGACGTTCTTCGGTTCGATCGTGACCTTCTGCATCGCATCGCCGACCCGAATCGCGTCGAGCGCCTCAAACCCGTCGGTCATCTGCCCGAACACGGTATACTGCTTGTCGAGAAACCGAGCGTCGTCGATGCAGATGTAGAACTGCGACCCACCCGAGTCCGGCTGCGCCGACCGAGCCATAGCGACGGTGCCGCGCACGTGCGGGCGCTCGCTGAACTCGGCCTTCAGCCGATAGCCCGGGCCGCCGGTGCCGTTCCCATCCGGATCACCGCCCTGGATCACGAAGTTCGGCTCGACGCGGTGGAACTTCAGTCCGTCGTAGAAGCCGGCTTGCACGAGCTTGATGAATGCGGCGGCATGCCCGGGCGCGTCCTCCGGATAGAACGTGAAGACGATATCGCCCTTATCGGTCGTCAGACGAGCCTGCGAGGTCCGCGCGGTCTCTACGAGCGCGGGAAGTTCGTCTGCCTGCGGGGGCTGGTGCGACGCCACGATGATGCCTTCTTCCGGTGCGATGGGGAGGTTGAGGGACGGTGGTTTTAGCATGCGGCGTCCGAAGGCCTCGTCGCCGGCGAGCAGGCGCTCCTTCTCGATCCGCGAGTAGCCTTTGAAGAGGGCTTCTGCCGATCGCGCCGTCCGGGCCTCGTCCGCAAACCACCAGGCGGCGAGCCGAACAGGGAGCCGGGACCGGGTGTACTTGGAGGCCAGGCCACGGCGGTGAGCCAGGAGCCTCCGGCCGAGGTCCGTGGAGTAGCCGGCGTAGTACGAGCCATCCGCGCACTCGAGAACGTAGAAGGCCGGACGTTTAGACACGCTAGATTGCGGTAGAATTGACAGAGATTATGCTGGGGACGGACTTCACGGAGGATGCGTCCAGCGAGGACGCGAGCATTCTCCGATTGCGCATTCCCCCGAACCCGCGGTTCGGGAAGGTCGTTCGCGACGCGGTGATCGCGCACGCGGAGCGTTTCGGCGTCGTCCCGGGCAGCCTCGCAGACTTCCTGTTCGCGATCGGTGAGGGCCTCGCCAACGCTGTCGAGCATTCCAGCACTAGCGACGCCATCGACGTCCGTTGCCGGGTCGACCACGAAAAGATCGTCGTCACGATCGTCGACTCGGGCTGCGGCTTCTCCGCGACCCCGGGGGACGATATTCTGCCCGCCGGCCTGGTCGAGCGTGGACGCGGTCTCCCTATCATGCGGCGCTGTAGCGACATCTTCGCCGTCCACAGCGTTCCCGGGCGCGGCACGGCCATCGTCATCGGCCGCTACATTCGTCCGCGGCCTGAGGAAACCTCAGTCGCCTCTTAGAAGGGCTATGGGATGGACGCGAAGTTTCTTGCCATCCCGTTGATCGTCTCGATGGTCGCGGGTGTCTCCGCCGCCCACGTGCGCGCCACCGACACCACCCTCGTCGGTTTCGGAACCCGCAACGATTTCTCCGAAACGACCTCGACCGCAACCCGCGGCGTCTTCGGCGCGCGCGATTGGATCGTCGCGCAGTTCGAGATCATCGCCGCTACCAGCGGCGGCCGGATGACCGTCCGGACCGACGACTATCTCCAGCCCAAGACGGCGCGCACGCCCCGCGACGTCACCGAGTCCAGCGTCGTGGCCGAACTCGTCGGCGACGAGCCCGGGCGCACGTACATCATGTCGAGTCACTACGACGACTGCCACGGCGACTGTACCGACGGCACCGGCATCGCACCCGGTGCCGACGACAATGCGTCGGGCGTGGCCGCCGTGCTCGAGGCGGCACGCGTGATGGCACCGCATCACTTCAAGGGTACGATCCTCTTCGTCTGTTTCGACGGCGAGGAACTCGGCCTATGGGGTTCAGCACATCTGGCGGACGAACTCAAAGCGAAGAACGAACCGGTCCTCGCGATGCTCAACAACGATGTGATCGGCAACAGCACGGGCGGGAGCGGCATCCACGAAGCGAACTCCATCCGCGTCTTCAGCGAAGGGCTTCCGGCCGGCGTCGAGCCGAAAGCGTCGAACCTGTACGGCAGCGAGAACGATTCGCCGTCGCGCGAGCTGGCGCGCTTCGTCGGCGACACCGTCCCGGCGTACGTACCGAAATTCACACTGCGCCAGATCTATCGCGCCGATCGAAACCTGCGCGGCGGCGATCAGGAATCGTTCCAGGCGGACGGGTTCGCCGCGATCCGATTCGTCGAACCGCACGAGAATTTCATCCACCAACACCAGAACGTCCGCACCGAGAACGGCATCGCCTACGGCGATCTACCGCAGTACGTGGACTTCGACTACATCGCGCAAGCGACGCGGGCGAACGTGGCCGCGCTCGCGACCCTTGCGCTCGCGCCAGCCGCGCCGACGAAAGCGAACCTGTTGCTCAAGGGTCTGGGCTACGACGCCAAATTGCGCTGGACGGCCTCGAGCGGGGCGACCGCCTACGAGATCGTGTGGCGCGCTACCGATGCATCGATGTGGCAACACGCCAAGAACGTCGGCAACGTCACCGAAGCGACCCTCCCGGTCTCCAATGACGACTACATCTTCGGTGTCCGCGCCCTCGACGCCGGCGGCTTGCGCAGCCCCGCCACCTACGCGCTACCGGCGAGAGAACGCTAGCGACTCCCTCGCTTGCGCGGCGGTTCGAGGCCATCGAAGCGTTGGTCGATCAAGACGAACCCATCTCGCACCTCCATCTCGAGGCCGTCCATGCGATTGTTGACCGAGACGAAGCCGGTGCGCAGCTCGCCCTCGAGGCGGACCGTGAGGCGGTCGCGACGAGGCGCCGTTCCATACCGACCATCGAATCCCGAAAACCGAGGATCACTTCGAGCAGTTGGCCGGTCGTCGGTTGCTGGTCCATGGGGGAATCGTACCCTACGCGGATCGCCGCGCCGTGTCCTTTGCTTGAACGACTTGTAGCGACCCGTCGATCGCGGTGAGCGTTTCGTCGATGTCGGCGTCGGTGTGTGCGGTCGAGACGAACATCACCTCGTTCTGCGACGGCGGCAAGAGGATCTTGCGCTCGCGCATCGCGTGATAGTAGCGCCCGTATGCCGTCTTGTCGGCGTTGCGCGCGTCGTCGTAGTTGCGGTTTGGCGGACCCGGACGGAATTTGAAGTCGACGACCGACTCGTGTTGTACGACCGCGTACGGCAGTCCGCGCCGCACGAAGATCGTCCGGATGCCGTCGGCCAAGCGCCGACCGCGCGCGTCCATCTGCGCGTAATACTCCGGATGCGTTTCGAGCAGGTCGAGCACGCGATGAGCCATGCCGACGCTGAACGGATTGCCGCCGTGCGTGCCGCCGGTGAACGTCGAGCCGTTCGGCGCGAGAACGTTCATGATCGCTTCGCACCCGCCGAAAGCCGCGATCGGAAAGCCACCTCCCATGATCTTCCCGAGCGTCGTCATGTCGGGCTTCACCCCGACCCGTGCCTGCGCGCCTTCGAGCCCGAAGCGCAACCACGTGATCACTTCGTCGAAGATCAGGACCGCACCACGTGCATCGCAACGCTCGCGCAGGCCCGCGAGAAATCCCTCGACCGGCGTCACGTACCCCATGTTGCCGACGATAGGTTCGACCAAGATCGCGGCGAGGTCGTCTGCGCGCCCGGCGAGTAGCGCATCGACCGAGGCGAGGTCGTTGTAGCGAGCGACCGCGACGTCTCGCACGACGCCTTCCGGGATCCCACCACGCGATCCATCCGCAGTGTGCGCCGAGGCACCCGCATCGAGCAGCGCGAGATCGAAATGGCCGTGGTAGTTCCCGGCGAACTTGAGGACCAGATTCCGTCCAGTGAACGCGCGCGCGACCCGGACCGCGCTCATCACCGCTTCGGTCCCGGTGGTCACGAAGCGCGTGCGTTCCATCACCGGCAGATGCGCGCGGATCCGCTCGGCCAACCGCACTTCTTCGAGATGCGTCGAGCCCCAGACGGTGCCGTTCGCGGCGAGTTCGTCGAGTCCGGTCACCAGCGCAGGGTGCGAGTGCCCGAAAAGCAGCGGCCCATAGGCCATGACGTAGTCGATATAGCGGTCGCCACGTTCGTCGTACGCATACGCGCCGCGCGCACCCGCTTGGATGAAGGGGGCGCCGCCGACCGCCCAGCCCGAACGCACGGGCGAATCGCAGCCGCCGGCCAGCGCCGACGCGGCGCGTGCTATGGAATCCGTATGCATGAGCGGGGGTTTTAGGGTTGAATACGGTTATCATGCCTCACGTCGACATCCAGATCACCCCCGCGACCAACATCAAAGAGCTGGTCGCAGTCCTGCCGATCGCGGCGGACGTGCTGACCCAGTTCGGTCTCGGCTGCTCCGGCTGCGGCGTAAGCAAATACGAAACGCTCGAACAGGGCGCATCCGCGCACGGCCTGCGGGTCGATCCGATCCTGGCCGCGCTCGCGCAGGCCCGCCTCTCCGGCTTCGTGCCGCTGATCGCAAACGAAGACCGCACGCCCGCGCGCAAAGCGCCGAGCGCGCCGGGCGCCTTCTCCGGCCGCGCCAAGATCAAGTACGTCGTGCCCGTGATGTCCGGCAAGGGCGGCGTCGGCAAGTCGCTGGTGACCGCATTGCTCGCGCTCGGCCTACGTCGCAAACACCTGCGCGTCGGCATCCTCGACGCCGACATCACCGGCCCGTCGATTCCCAAACTCTTCGGTCTGCGCACGCCGCTCGAGATCAGCGCCGATCCGAACGCTCCGAAGACCGCGCAAGGCAACCCACAGCCGCTGATGGTTCCGGCCATCTCGCGCAGCGCGATCGAGATCGTCAGTTCCAATCTCCTGACCGATAAAGAAGATACCGCGATGATCTGGCGCGGGCCGATCCTTTCCGGCGTCATCCGTCAGTTCTTCGAGCAGGTACTCTGGAGCGATCTGGACGTCTTGCTGATCGATCTGCCGCCGGGAACCTCGGACGCACCGCTCACGGTCCTGCAGTCGCTCTCAGTCGACGGCGTCGTGCTGGTCACCATGCCGCAGGCGCTCGCAACCATGATCGTGCGTAAGGCCGCCAATCTGATCCACCAACTGAAGAAGCCGATCCTCGGCGTCGTCGAGAACATGTCGTACTTCATCGCGCCCGACACCGGAACGAAATACGAGATCTTCGGCCCGTCCTACGCGGACAAAGTCGCGGAGCTCGCCGACGCTCCGGTGCTTGCGCGAATTCCGATCGATCCGGAGAAGGCGC
>JALYSX010000114.1 GCA_030854585.1 Vulcanimicrobiota bacterium | reverse complement strand
CCGCGGTGTAAAACGCCCGTGCTCGCTTCGGTTGCGGCGCCGATCGACGCCCTTCAAGAGGTCGTTCCGTACGTTTTCGATGCGTTCGCAAAGCGCGGCAATGTTGAGTACAAGAGTTTCGCTGACGGGCTGCTACCTCAGCATTCAGTAGAAAGCAGTTCTGGCCAGGGATGTCCGGCGACGCGCAACTCTTCGAACCGCAGGAGCGTGCGTCATCGCGTGGAGAGCGTCGGTGTCAATGGATGGACGGAACTACGCGACGCGAGGGCCCGTTGCTCCGTCGGAGGAAGTGTGACGTATGAAGATCCTTAGCCCAGCATTTGTGGTGGCAGCGGTCCTAGCGACTGCGGGTCAAGCCATGGCGGCGCCGTCCGCATTCATCCTCGGGGTGAGCGACTACACGACCAAGACGTACCAGGTCACCGTCAGGCAGAGTGGCGGCGTCCAGCACGCCTTCACCCTCTCCGACGGGCATCGCTCGCACACGCTCAGCCTGAAGATCGAGACCGCAACCGTGTTCATCTCGGGGCCGAACTGCAACGCCACGGAGACCCTTTCGGCGCAGAACACCCTGACGCTCGCGATCCACAAGGGTGGCGACGGCAACTGCAAGATCACGAGCACCGGGACCACCAACGGGTTCTAGCGCTCGGCCGATTCCAAGGTTAGGGGACTAGCGTGAGAGCCATGAGCCGGACGCTAGCATTCGGGTTCCTTCTGGTGTTCGCGTGTCTCGCGCGCGCTTCGGCGCAGGCCGCCAGCCCGGACCCCTATGCGATCTACTCGGGCGCTCGGACGTATTGGCTGCACCAGCACTACCCTGCGCGGATCGGCTACACGATCAGCGTCGAAATTCTCGAAGGCGGCACGCGCAAAGTAGAGCACTATTCGAGCGCGTTCGACGCGATCGCAAACGACGTCGAAGTGAATCCGCTGAGCGACTATGAGATCGCGCATCCCGCGAGCGGGCGTGGCTTGAACTTCGGTCTGCCGTTCGTCAGACTCTCGAAGCCCGACCCTCCGCTCGACTTCATCGGGGTTCCGTCGCTTGCGCCGAACTATTCGTTTGCGATCGCTCCCTTCGTGCCGTCTGACGATAGACCGAAGACGTCGGCCGAGATCGTTCGGGATATCCGTGCGAAGTTCCACGATCTTAAGCCGACGCCGCCACCGGCCGTGCTTCCGAACGACGGCGGGTTGCCGGAGATCGCGGTCGTGAGCGCAGCGAAGCATCGCTACCTCATCACGCTCCTCGGCGTCGAACAGATCGACGGCGCGCCGGCATATCACCTCGCGCTCAAGCCGCTCGGCAATCCGCATGTGTACCGTCTGCGCGACATCTGGGTCGATACCGCGACCTATGCGACCCGGCGTCTTATCAACGCCGGCAACTTCGTCGACGGACCGTGGCCGGGGCTGAACTGGACCGTCGATTTCGCAAGCGTCGACGGCGCGCTCTACATCGCGGACGAGCACTTGGCCGCGCCGGTCGCGTTCCGCGGACTGCGTTATCTCGACACGCTCGTGAGCTTTTCCGACGTCCATCCGGCCGACAAGACGGCGCTCGACGACATCGCGCTCTACCGCCCGAACAACCGCGATCTCTTCGCAAAGGAACCACCCAACCCGTAAGACTAGCCGACCTACGTCGCAGCCGCCGAAAAAACTCCTACGGCGGGGAAGGAAAAGTATCGGCCAGGGCATATCTATGGTGGTCGCCGGAGCCGTACCGGCTCGAGCGTAAGCCCCGGGCATGTGGCGGAACCGGTAGACGCGCTGGATTTAGGTTCCAGTGGGGCAACCCGTCAGAGTTCGAGTCTCTGCGTGCCCAAGGGTCTTTGCGGAAGTAGCTCAGTGGTAGAGCATCGCCTTGCCAAGGCGAGGGTCGCGAGTTCGAATCTCGTCTTCCGCTCCATTTTCAACACTTCGTGTCGGAAAATGGAGCTAACTTTATCAGGCACTCCGGCCTTCGGCCTGCGCGCCCCCTACGGGCAAAGCCCGCAGGGCTCCCCAACGCCCGATGTATGGACCGGATATGAGCACACCTTCCTCGTCGACCCTTACTCGCTTGGCTCCTACGCAGGTCGAGCTTGAGATCATCATTTCTGCCACGGAGCTTGCTAAAGCGCAAGAGCGCGCGTTCAAGAAGTTGGCGCGTAACGTCCGCTTGCCCGGTTTCCGCCCCGGTAAAGTACCGCGTCGGGTGTTCGAGCAGAACTATGGCGTCGAGTCGATCGAGAATCAGGCGATGGAAGATGTCGTGCCGGAAGTGTACGCCAAGGCGGTTCGCGAGCACGATCTCGAGCCGGTCTCGCGCCCGAGCATGCAGATGCTGCCCGAAGAAGACGGGCAGCCGTACCGCATCAAGGCGACCGTCGAAGTCCGCCCGCAGATAGAGCTCGGCACGTACAAAGGCATCGAAGTGAAGCCTGAGTCGGCGGCAGTCACCGATGAAGATGTCGATCGCAGCTTGCAGAGCCTGGCTCGCGAGCGCGCCACCCTGGTCCCGGTCGAACGCGCGTCCAAGCTCGGCGACGTCGTGACCCTGGACTACGCAGGCACCATCGACGGCGTGCCCTTCGACGGCGGCACCGCAAAAGCGCAGTTGACCGAACTCGACGAGGGACGGTTTATCCCCGGCTTTGCGTCCGGTATTGCCGGGCTCTCGGCAGGCGAATCGAAGGACGTCACCGCGACCTTCCCTGCCGAGTACGGTCAGGCCGACCTGGCCGGCAAAGACGCCGTCTTCGCCGTGACCGTGCACGACGTCAAGGAGTTCGAGCTTCCGCTCATCGACGATGCGTTCGCGCAGTCGGTCTCGGAGAACAAGACCGCCGCAGACCTGCGCGCTGACGTACGCAAGCGCCTCGAGGCCATCGGCGATGCGCGCCGTCGCCGCGAGATCGGCAATGCGGTGATGGAGAAATTACTGGCATCGCACGAGGTCGCGCTCCCGGATTCGATGGTCGAGGGCGAGGTCGGCCACATGCTTGAAGAAGGCGAACAGCACGCGGCCCGCGCCGGTGCGAGCTTCGACGATTACCTCAAGCAGAGCGGCAAGACGGTCGAGCAGCTTCGCGAAGAGTTCCGCCCGGAGGCGAAGTCTCGCGTCAAGGGCACGCTCTTGATCGAAGCGATCGCGAAGGCCGAAGGCGTGGTGGCCACGCCGGCCGATATCGCCGACGAGTTGCAGACCCTGGCCGCGCAATACGGTCAGCCCGTCGATCGGATTCGCAAGGCGCTCGGCAACAACGTGCTCTCGTTGATGGACGGCATCGTCCGCACCAAGACGATGGACCTGCTGGTCGACGCCGCCAAAACCCCGTAGAGCGTTCCAGCCGAAAGAAAGCAACTAACGCGCTCGCGTCGTAGTTAGGGGGGCGTAGACGTTCACTTTTGCCGTCAGGTCTTCTAAGGAGTCGATTCCGATGGGTCATTTGGTCCCCATGGTCGTGGAACAGAGCGCGCGCGGCGAGCGTGCGTACGATATCTATTCCCGGCTGCTCAAGGATCGGATCATCTTCGTCGGTGGCGCGATCGACGATCATCTTGCGAACTTGGTCATCGCCCAGCTACTCTTCCTCGAAAAGGAAGACCCGGACAAAGACATCGACATGTACGTCAACAGCCCCGGCGGCAGCGTGACCGCGGGCCTCGCGATCTTCGATGCAATGCAGTTCATCAAGCCGGACGTCGCCACCATCTGCTGCGGCATGGCTGCCTCGATGGGCTCGATCCTTCTGACCGGCGGCGCGGTAGGCAAGCGCATGTCGCTGCCTCATGCCAAGATCCTGATCCACCAGCCTTGGGTCTCCCAGATCGGCGGCCAGGCCACCGACGTGGAGATCGCGGCCCGCGACCTGATCGCGACCCGCCAGCAAATCGCGATGATCTACGAACAGACCACCAAGAAGCCGATCGAGCGGATTCTCAAGGATATCGACAGGGATTTCTATATGACCGCGAAGGAAGCCCAGGAGTACGGGCTCATCGATACGGTGATCGAGAACCACGCGTCGTTCGCGAACCCGGCCTAGGAAGGACACAGACCTCAACCTCATGTTCCGTTTCGGAGACGAAAAAGGCCAGCTCAAGTGCAGTTTCTGCGGCAAGTCGCAGGAGCAGGTACGCAAATTGATCGCCGGCCCGGGCGTCTACATCTGCGACGAGTGTATCGAGCTCTGTAACGAGATCATCGAAGAAGAACTCTACAAGAACGTCGATGAGAACCTCAATCTGCGGAACATCCCGAAGCCCAAAGAGATCAACCACATCCTCAACCAGTACGTGATCGGCCAAGACCGCGCGAAGAAGTCGCTTGCGGTCGCGGTCTACAATCACTACAAGCGCATCAACCTGGGCGGCGCCGCGACCGGCACCGACGATGTGGAACTCCAGAAATCCAACATCCTCCTGGTCGGTCCGACCGGCTCGGGCAAGACGTACCTCGCGCAGACGCTTGCGAAGATCCTCGACGTTCCGCTCGCGATGGCCGACGCGACCTCGCTGACCGAGGCGGGCTACGTAGGCGAGGACGTCGAGAACATCTTGCTCAAGCTCATCCAGGCCGCCGACTACGACGTCAAACGCGCCGAGAAAGGCATCGTCTACATCGACGAGATCGACAAGATCGCTCGCAAGAGCGAGAACCCGTCGATCACGCGCGACGTCTCGGGCGAAGGCGTGCAGCAGGCGCTCCTCAAGATCCTCGAAGGCACGACCGCCAACGTCCCGCCCCAGGGCGGGCGCAAGCATCCGCACCAAGAGTTCATCCAGATCGACACCACGAATGTGCTGTTCATCTGCGGCGGCGCCTTCGACGGCCTCGAGCGGATCATCGAGTCGCGCGTCAGCGCGAACAACATGGGCTTCCGTGCGCAGCCCGAGGGCAAGAAGAACGCCCAGGTCGGCAAGCTGCTCCAACAGTTGATGCCCGAAGATCTGCTCAAGTTCGGCTTGATCCCCGAGTTCATCGGCCGGCTGCCGATCGTCGTCACGCTCGACGCGCTCGACGAACTCGCGCTGCGCCGCATCCTTACCGAACCACGCAACGCACTCGTCCGGCAGTTCCAGAAGATCATGAACATGGACGGCGTCGACCTGCAGTTCACGAAGGAAGCGCTCGGCGCGATCGCCCAGCGCGCGCAGGGTCGCAAGACCGGCGCCCGCGGCCTGCGCTCGATCCTAGAAGAAGTGATGCTCGACGTCATGTACGATCTTCCGTCGATGACCAATGTGAAGAAGTGCATCGTCAACAAAGATGTCATCGAGAAGAAGGAGCCGCCGGCGCTCGTCTTCCAAGAGCAGAAGAAGGAGCCGGCGTAGGTTTCCCTTCCGCCCGTACGGGTTGCACTACATTTTATTGAAGGTCTAGCTTAAGAGGCGTCCGAGCAGGCGTACATAAGACTGGCCTTCGTGGGAGATAAAGGCCGTCCACTCGTTTG
Organism: Vulcanimicrobiota bacterium; assembly: GCA_030854585.1. Classification (GTDB taxonomy): domain Bacteria; phylum Vulcanimicrobiota; class Vulcanimicrobiia; order Vulcanimicrobiales; family Vulcanimicrobiaceae; genus JALYSX01. The sequence continues at coordinate 4,511 of JALYSX010000114.1, read as the reverse complement.
GTTGCCGGCGTGGTGGAGCGGCTTTTTGTTCCACGTGCTCAATCCGCGTCAGATATGTATCTATACCTATCTGACGATGTTGTGCGACGACGAAGGCTCGTGCAGTCCGACCGTCGATCAGATCCGGGACGACCTTGGGCTCTATAGCAGTACCATGGTCTTCGATGCGCTCTCGACTTTGGAAGCGCTCGGTTTTATCACTCGAGAGCGGCAGACCTACGGCGACCCGCGATCCCGCAGGAACGTCTATCGCCGACCCGCCTTAGAGTTCACGATTCTCCAGCTGATCGAACAAGGGAAGATCGACGGCGCTCTGCGCCCGGTCGGGAGCGTCGCGCAAGCACCGGCTTCCGAAGAGGCGCGATCGCTTGCGGTCGAGGGCCTGCGCGATCTGCTCGGCGCCCGTTATGAGAGGTACGAAGCCGCGACACCGCAAGCCCGGCGCGAGGTGCTCCTCGAAGAACTTCATGCAATGGTCGCTGCCGGTTCGGCGCCGTGAACGACCTGCTGGAGATCCACGTCGACCTAGCTCCGAACGTGGCCTCGATCCGTCTCTGCGGCGAGCTGGACATTTCCAACGTCCGGTTGGTCGACCGCGTGTGCGCCGGCATTCCGGCGAACATCTCCGACATCCGCTTCGACCTGTCGGCATTGGAATACATCGATTCGAGCGGGCTTACTCTGATCGCGGCCTGCGCCCGCAGAAGCGCGCCGGGACGGGTTACCGTCGTCGCGCCGCGCGCCTCGACGCAACGGCTCTTGGACGTGACCGGCCTGAGCGCGATCCTGAATATCGTCGATACGGTGCCGACTTAGGCGTCGACGCAAGAAAAGTCCGCCGGGCGCTCGAACGCCTTGCGACCGTGACCGCCCAGAATCCGCTTCCAGCCGAACTTGCCAAGAACTACGAGCCCTCGACCGTCGAGCGGCGTCTCTACGAGCGCTGGGAGGCCGCTGGCTACTTTCACGATGAGCCGGACCCGGCTCGCCCGCCGTTCATCATCTGCATGCCGCCGCCCAACGTCACGGGGCGCGCGCACCTCGGTCACGGCTCGACCTATACCGCGATGGACGTGCTGACGCGCTACCATCGGATGCAAGGCGAGAACGCCGACTGGTTACCGGGCTTCGACCACGCCGCAATCGCGACCGAAGCCGTACTCGTGCGCGAGCTCAAACGCGAAGGGACCTCGCGCGAGCAGCTCGGCCGCCCCGCCTACATCGAACGTGCGTGGGATTGGTCGCGTCAATACGGCGGCATAATCAACGAGCAGTTCCGTTCGATCGGCTTCGGCCCGGATTGGGAGCGCGCGCGCTTTACCATGGACGATGGCCTGAGCGCAGCCGTTCGTCGCGTCTTCGTCCGCCTGTACGAAGAAGGGCTGATCTATCGCGGGAAGCGGCTGATCAACTGGGATCCGAAGGCCAAGACGACCATCTCGGATGCGGAGATCGATCACGTCGATCGCGACGCGCATCTGTGGCGCGTCACCTATCCGTACGCGGCCGGTTCACCCGCCGGCATCACGGTTGCGACGACGCGCCCCGAGACGATGCTCGGCGACGTCGCGATCGCGGTCCATCCGGACGACGCGCGCTATCGCGACCTGATCGGCAAGACCGTGCTGGTCCCGCCGTTGCTCGAGCGCGCCATCCCGATCGTCGCGGATGACGTCGTCGACATGGCCTTCGGTACCGGCGCCGTCAAAGTGACGCCCGCGCACGATGCGACCGACTACGAGATCGGCATACGTCACCAGCTCCCGATGCCCTCGATCCTCGACCTCGATGCGCGCATAACGGATGCGGACATCGCGGTCGGACCGTACGCGGGACTCGATCGCTTCGACGCGCGCGCTAAGATCGTCCGGGACGTACGCGAGCGCGGTCTGCTCGTGGCGGAAGAAGCCTATCGGCACTCGGTCGCGACCAGCTCCCGCAGCGGCGAGATCGTCGAGCCGTTGCTCTCGGAGCAGTGGTTCATGACCATGAGACCGCTTGCGGCGCCCGCACTCAAAGCATACCAAGACGGACGCTTGAAGTTCGTGCCGGAGCGCTACGGACGCACCTACGAGCAATGGCTCGAAAATATCCGCGACTGGAATATCTCGCGCCAGGTCTGGTGGGGACATCGGCTGCCGGTCTGGTACACGCCGGACGGCGACATCGTCGTCGCGGAGACGTTCGAGGCGGCGCAAGAGGTCGCGCGCGTGAAATATGCTGGTGCCGACCTGACGCAGGATCCGGATACGCTCGACACGTGGTTCTCGAGCGCGCTCTGGCCGTTCTCGATCTTGGGCTGGCCCGAGAAAACGCCGGAACTCAAGCATTGGTATCCGTCGCAAGTGCTGATGACTGGCTGGGAGATCATCTTCCTGTGGGTCGCGCGAATGGTCATGTTCGGCATCCACTTCCTCGGCGAGATCCCGTTCCCGACCGTCTTCATCTCGCCGCTCGTCTTCGACGCGCAAGGGCGCAAGATGTCGAAGTCGCTCGGCAACGCGATCGATCCGCTCGACTTGGTCGGGAAGTTCGGCGCGGACGCGTTCCGGATGGGCATGCTCCGGCAGATGCGCTTGGAAGGCCAAGAGGTGCGCTTCCAAGAGTCGCGTTGCGAAGAGGCCCGAAACTTCAACAACAAGATATGGAACGCAACGCGGTATCTGCTCGCGCTCCCCGAAGCGCCGCTGGGCGCGATGACCTTGCCGGCACCGGCAGCGCTGTCGCTCGCCGATCGCTGGATATTGACGCGCCTGCACGACACGATCCTCGAGGTCGGTGCGAAGCTGGACGGCTACGACTTCGGTTCGACCGCCGAAACGCTCTGGCGTTTCGTCTGGTACGAACTCTGCGATTGGTACGTGGAAGCGACCAAGAGCGAGTCCAATGCGGCGACGCGTGCGACCGTCCTTTCGTTCGTCCTCAACAACGCGATGCGACTGCTCCATCCGATCGCGCCATTCATCACCGAAGAGGTCTGGCTCACGATCCCGCACGACGGCGCGACGATCATGACCGCGACCTGGCCGGATCCCGAAGAGGTCCCGGTCGATCGCGAAGCGGCCGCCCGGTTCGATGCGATTCGCGAACGCGTCGAGGGATTGCGTAACGAGCGTTCGGAGAATCAGATCGATCCGCGGGCGCTGGCGGACGCGACCGGGTCGCCGTCGCTGGACGCCTACCCGGCCGAACGCGACCTGCTTGCGGCCTTTGCAAAACTGCGCATCGTCTTCCGAGGCGACGCGGTCGCCGGCTCGCTCGATGAGGCGCTGCGGTCGGTGGGGGTCGCCGTCTCGCCGGCGGCCCGACGTGCTCGTCTTGCGAAAGAGGAGCAGCGCCTGCTCGCCGAGGTTGAGCGGGGCGAGAGGAAGCTTGGCAACGAGCAGTTCCTGGGCAAGGCGGCGCCGGACGTGGTTGCGAAGGAGCGAGCGAAGCTGGATGGCTACCGCAGCGAACTCGAGACCGTTCGCGGCGAACTGCACGCGATAAGGGAGGACGGATGACCGCGACGGCCAAGGGCCGAGTGCTGCTCGAGGCGGGCGAGATCGACCGCACGATCGCCCGTTTGGCCCACGAGATCGTCGAACCGGCGGACGCCCAGAGCGGTCTGCTCCTGGTCGGCATCCGTCGCGGCGGGGAAGCCCTTGCGATCCGGATCGCCGCCAAGATCGGCGCGATCCTCGGCCGCGAACCAACACTCGGATTCCTCAACATCAATCTTTATCGCGACGACGACGTTTCGCATGCGCTCCCGGAATCGCAGATCCCGGTCGACGTCGCCGGGCGTACGGTCGTGCTCGTCGACGACGTGCTCTTCACGGGGCGCACCATCCGCTCGGCCCTTGACGCGCTCACCGACTTCGGCCGTCCGGCCGCGATCCGGCTGTGCTGCCTGATCGATCGCGGATCGCGCGAGCTCCCGATCCAACCCGACTACGTCGGCCGCGAGATCCCCTCGGGCCACAGCGAACGCATCGCGGTCAATCTCGCATCCGAAGCGTCGCCGAGCGACGAGGTCACGATCCGTGCGGACGCGCCGTAGTCTCGTCGACCTCGACGACCTCTCAGCCGCCGATCTTTCATCTATCTTCGACCGGACCCGCGCGTTCGAGACCGACGCGCCGGCGAGGACGCTCGACGGCGTCGCCTGCGTCAATATGTTCTTCGAACCGTCGACGCGTACGTTCGCCTCCTTCAATCTCGCCGAACTACGCCTGGGCGCGCACGTCGTCAACCTGGCTCCCAAGGACTCGAGTCTTGCGACCAAGGGCGAGACCGTCGAAGACACGGCGATCACCCTTTCCGCAATGGGCATCGGCGTGCTGGTGGTCCGCCATCCGGAGGCCGGTTTTCCGGCGCGCATCGCAAAGGCGTTCGACGGACACGTCGTCAACGCGGGTGATGGTGGGAATGCGCATCCGACCCAGGCGCTCCTCGATATCCATACCTTGCAGCAGGAGTTCGGCGATATCTCCGGCCGTTCGGTCGCCATCGTCGGCGACGTCTTGCAC
>JALYSX010000063.1 GCA_030854585.1 Vulcanimicrobiota bacterium | reverse complement strand
TTGCTCGCAGAGATGCGGGACGCGGGCGCGCGGGCGGTCGCGATGGAGGTGAGCTCGCACGCGCTCGCGCTCGAACGCGTCGAGGACGTCCGCTTTGCGGTCGGCGCGTTCACCAACCTGACGCGCGACCACCTCGATTTCCATAAGACGAGCGATGCCTACGCTGCGGCGAAGCGCCGGCTCTTCGACCTGGCCGAGCGTTGCGTATACAACGCCGAAGATCCGTACGGCCTGGCCTGGGCCCGCGAGACCAGGGATTCCAAGCCGACCACGACCTACGCGCTCTCGGGCGAAGCCGACGTGCGTCCGCGCGACGTCGCCATCCGCCCGAGCGGCAGTACGTTTTCGATCGACGGCGTTCGATTCACCGTGCATCTACCGGGCCGCTTCAACGTCTCGAACGCCCTCTGCGCGATCGCGTGTGCGCGCGCCCTCGGCATCGACGACGCGACCAGCGCGCGTGGACTCGAGAACGTATGTCGCGTTCCGGGCCGGATGGAGTCCGTCCCGGGCGGCGACGTCGCGGTGATCGTCGATTACGCGCACACGCCGGACTCGCTCGAGAACGCTCTCGCCGCACTGCGCGAGGCGAGCACCGGAGCTCTCGCAGTGGTCTTCGGCTGTGGCGGCAATCGCGATCGCGGCAAGCGGCCGTTGATGGGAGAGATAGCCGCACGCCTGGCCGATCGCATCTACGTCACCGACGACAATCCGCGCACCGAAGATGCCGCCGCGATCCGCGGCGAGATCGTCGCCGGCCTCGGTGCGACCGCGCACGTGGTCGAAGCCGATCGCCGGGTCGCGATCGGACGCGCGATCCGCGAGTCGCGCGCCGGCGACACCGTGCTGATCGCGGGCAAAGGGCACGAGAACTATCAGATCGTCGGTACCGCGGTCTTGCCGTTCGACGACGCGGCGGTCGCGCGCGAGGCGTTGCGCGCGCGATGATCCCGTTCGAAGAAGCCGTCCGTGCGACGCTGGCCGAGGTGACCGACGCGGGTCGCGCGCCGTCCGGTCTACGCGTTGTGACCGATACGCGTTCGATCGAGCCCGGCGATGCATTTCTCGCCTTACGCGGCGAGCGTTTCGACGGACACGACTACGTAGGCGAAGCGATCGCGCGCGGCGCGTCGGCCTTGATCGTCGACGAGCGCAACGTGGCCGTCGACGGCGTGACCACTTTGATCGTGCCGGATACCCTGCGCGCCTATCTCGCGCTCGCTCGGGTCGCGCGCGACCGCTTCGAGGGTCGGGTGATCGCGGTCACCGGGAGTACGGGGAAGACGACGACGAAGGATCTGCTCGCGCAGCTGCTGCGCGCGCACTACGGCGATCGGGTCGCCGCGTCGCCCGCGAACGAGAACAACGAGATCGGCGTGAGCAGGTTCTTGCTCGGTCAGGCGACCGGCGCGCGCGACGTGCTGGTGGTCGAGATGGGCGCACGTCACTACGACGATATTGCACCACTGGTGGTCGCCGCGCGGCCGGACATCGGCATCCTCACCAACGTAGGGGAGGCGCACGTCGAGATCATGGGTTCGCGCGAACGGCTCGCGCACACGAAGTGGGGCCTGTTCTCGGGAGGTGCGCTCGCAGTGTTGAACGCGTGCGACGAGGTCTCGCTCCGGCGTGCGCCGTCTCTGCACGAAGCGCCGCACTGGTTCGCCGCGACCGACGACGAACGGATCTCGACCGGCGGTCGGACGACCCTGCTGGTCGGCCGGGCGCGTTTGATCGCGATCGACGGCGACCGCGAAGACGAGCGTCCGATCGACGTGCGCCTGCCCGGCGCGCACAATCGCGCCAATCTGGCCGCCGCCATCGCGGGCGCGCGCGAGATGGGCGTACCCCTCGATACGATCGTCGCCACCGTGCCGGGTCTGCAGTTGCCGAAGGGGCGCTACGAAGCCATCGATCTGCCGGGCCGGCCGCGCCTGATCTACGATGCGTACAACGCGAATCTGAGCGGCATGTTCGCCGCGCTGGACGCTTTCGCGGCCGAAGCGGGCGAGCGCCGGATCGCGGTCCTTTCGAGCATGGCCGAACTCGGGCCGGAAGCGCCCGTCATGCACGAGCAGGTCGGCGAACGCGCCGCCGCGACCGCCCTCGACGTGCTCCTGGTCGGCGGAACGTATGCCGACGAACTCGCGCGCGGCGCGGCCGCCGCAGGCCTCTCCTCGGAGCAGATCGTGCGCTTCGCCTCGAACGAAGATGCGGCGCAGTGGATCGACGCGAATGGCCGCCCGGGGGACGTCGTCCTGCTCAAGGGTTCGCGCGTCTACGCACTCGAGGAAATCGTGGAAAGGTTGCGTGGTTGAGCGTGCGTCCGCTGGCCGTCCGTCGCTCCGAAGTCCCCGCCGGTATCGTCGCGATCCCCGTGCGGACGCGTTTGGTGCGCGACGGCGACGACTTGGTCGGCATCGTCGCCGATGCGGTTCGCGGTATCGCGCGCACCGGTGATGTGATCGCGATCTCCGAGACGGCCGTGGCGATCGCGCAGGGTGAGTTCGTGGTCGCCGAGATGATCCGTCCTTCGAAGCTCGCCTACGCGCTCTCGCGGCATGCCGGTGCGCTTGCGACCGTCAGTCAGCCGGAGTCATTGCAGCTCGTGATCGATGCGGTCGGCGCGCCCAAGGTGATGTACGCGGCCGTCTTGCAGGTGCTCGGCCGATTCGTCGGGCGACGCGGCATGTTCTACGAAGTGATGGGCGAGGCGATCGCCGCGATCGACGGCTACACCGGCACGCTGCCGCCGTTCGAGCGCGCGATCGTGCTCGCGCCGCGCGAACCGGACGCGTTCGCGCAGTCGGTCTACGAGCGGACCGGCGTCGGTTGCGCGATCGTCGACGCGAACGATCTGCAGAGGGCGAAGGTGCTCGGCGCCTCGGTCAGCGTCGATCGCGCGAACGTCGAAGGCGCGCTGCTCGACAATCCGCACGGCAACGGCGACGAACAAACCCCGATCGTCGTGCTGAAGTGGCGCGCGTCGGGCGAGAATCCGCTCTGGGAGTCGCGCGCGTGACGGAACTGCTGCTCGCCGCCGTACTCGGCTTCGTGCTCTCTGCCGCGACCGGCTTCGCGTTGCTCCGGCTGCTACCCCGGTGGCAGTTCCGCCAGGTCGCCTACGAGGACGCGCCGGAGAGCCATCAAGGCAAGACGGGCACGCCGACGATGGGCGGGATCTGTTTCGCCGCAGCGCTGATCCCCGCGTGGTTCTCGATCGGACGCGACCCGGTCGTCGGGGCGCTCGTCTTCTTGATCTTCGCGGCCGCTGCGGCCGGTTTTCTCGACGACTATCTCTCGATCCGTCGCGGCAAGAATCTCGGTTTGCGCGCACGTACGAAGTATCTAGCGACGGCGCTCATCGCGATCATCTTCCTACGGATGATCGCGATGGACAACGTGTCGGTCGACATGATCGGTTCGTTCTTCGGAACGCCGATCATCGCTCCGCATTGGCTCTGGCTCGTGCTCGGCATCATCGCTGTGACGGGCACGGTGCACGCCGTCAACCTCACGGACGGACTGGACGGACTCGCCACCGGTGTTGCGATCCCTCCGCTCGCCGTGCTGGCGTTCGTCCTCTTCGCCGAAGTGTTCGCGGGCGCAGCGCTTCATGAGGGGTCTCTCAAGCTCTCGATCTTGGCGCTCGGAGGCTGCCTCGGATTTTTGATCTACAACCGATATCCCGCGAAGGTGTTCATGGGAGATACCGGATCGCTGCTGCTCGGCGCGACCCTCGCGGGCCTGGCGATCGTGGCCGGAGAGATGTTGCTGCTGATCGTCATCTGTGCGGTCCCGGTCGCGGAGACGCTCTCGGTCATCATCCAAG
>JALYSX010000061.1 GCA_030854585.1 Vulcanimicrobiota bacterium | reverse complement strand
GGCGAGGGGTGACGTTGAAGGTCGGTGACGCTTTGCATATCCGCGAGGATTCACGAAGGCGGCAGAAGGTTGCAGCTATTGACAGACGCGCCCGGGCTGGTCGGCTGCAAGCCGGTGGTCGGAGCGTACGTGTACCGCGCGGACTATTCAAAAGAGCTAAGCAGTCGAGCCATCATCCGGCGTTCATCCTGGAGTCATCTCTGATGGGTAGACTCGGTCCATGGCTACGATGCTGAACAAGGTCCCCGAGGTGACGGTCTACTTCTGGATCATCAAGATCCTCGCGACGACGGTCGGGGAGACCGCGGCCGACTATCTCTCGACCACGCTCCATCTGGGGTTGGTCACGACCTCGTACGTGATGAGCGGAATCTTCGTCATCGGGTTGCTGATCCAACTCAAGACCAAAGCCTACACGCCGGCGGTCTATTGGGCAGTCGTCGTCGCGATCAGCGTGGTCGGTACGCTCATATCCGACAACCTCGTGGATAATCTCGGCATTCCGCTCTCGACGACGACGATCGTCTTCGCGGGTGCGCTGGCGGTCGTGTTCGTCGCGTGGTGGCTGAGCGAGCGGACGCTCTCGGTGCATACGATCGTAACCCGGAAGCGCGAACTGTTCTACTGGGCGGCGATTCTGTTCACGTTCGCGCTCGGAACCTCGGGTGGCGATCTGCTCTCCGAGGCGACCGGGCTCGGCTATCCGCTCGCGGTCCTGGCCTTTGCGGCGATGATCGGCGTCGTGGCGGTCGCCTACTACGGATTTAAGATCGATAACGTCCTGGCGTTCTGGGCCGCTTACATCTTGACGCGTCCGCTCGGCGCGTCGCTCGGAGATCTGCTCTCGCAGACGACCAAAGATGGTGGCATCGGCTGGGGAACGACCACCACCAGTGTCGTCTTCCTGCTCACGATCGTCGCGCTGGTCGCGTACCTCACGAAGACACACCGGGATCGCATCGTAGACTACGCGGAAGGCTAGCCGGCGTTTCCTGGCACCGGTGCGCTAGACGATCAGGTGGACGTCGCCGAACTCGTGGGACCGGTAGCCGTGTTCCGCGGCCTCGGCATAGGCATCGCGCAGGAGCTCTTCGCCGAGGAACGCGAGGAGCAGCGACTGATGCGTCGCTCCGACATCATGGAAGCCGGTCAGGATGCCGTCAACGGTCTGCAAGGTGGACGTCGCGTCGATCACGAGATCGGTCCAGCCCGACGAGGCCACGACCACGCCGCCGGTCGCTGAACTTTCAAGCGCACGTAGTGCCGTGCTGCCGATCGCGATCACCCGTCGTCCCTCCGCCCGCGTACGATTGACGGCATCCGCGGTTGCGGCCGCAACCGCATAACGTTCGGTCCCGGGGCGCTCCGGGCGTTCGAAGCTCGCAACGCCACAATGCAGCGTGATCGTAGCGATCTCAATACCAGCGCGGCGGAGGACGCGCGTCACACGCGGCGTGAACGGCCGCGCCGCCGACGGCATCTCGGCCGAGCCGTCGACGTCGCCGTTGCGGGCGAACATGGTCTGATAGTCGGAGAGCGGAAACGACTGCTTGACGTAGCCGTAGTGGATCGGCGATCCGTGCTCCGCGAGATACGCTGCCATCGCGAGTGGTAGCTGGAACCAGGCATACCAAAGACGCGGGTGCTCGGGTTCGACGGGGGCGATCATCACCGCGGATGCGCCCCCGGGGAGCACGAGCTCGTCGCCGCAGAGCACCGAGCCGCGAGGCTCGACCGTCCAGATGCGCGCATCGATCTTATTCGAGACATGAATCGGCAGTGTCGATCCGTCTGCGCGGAATGCGTCTAGCGACGCTGCGAGCGTCGCCGAATCGTTCGCGATCAACAGATCACCCGCACGCAAGGCGGAAGGGAGCTCGAAGAAGCGCGCATGCGCGTTCGTCCCAAATGCGCGATCCGTCACCAGAAGACGGACGGCATCGCGCGCCGTGCCACGCCGTTCGGGCGGAGCATCGGCTTCGAGCAGACCGGATACGAGCTCGAGATCGGCGCTCATGCCGGGACCATCCCGGCGAGGCGCACGCGGTCGTACGGAGCGCGCATCTCTGCGATGGCTCGAAGCAGTGCGCGAGCGGAGTCGGCCGGATCGAGCAGTTCCCTCGGATCGGCATCGGGGACCGCGTCGCGGTGCATCTGCGTATCCATGTCGCCAGGATCCGCGACCAGAACCCGCACGTTCGTACCCGCGAGTTCCGATGCGAGGACGCGCGACACGTGATCCAGCGCGGCTTTGCTAGAGCCATAGCCGCCCCAGGTCGGATAGGCTTCGACGCCCGCGTCGGAGACGACGTTGACGATCGTGGCCGTCTCCGCGCTTCGACGCATCAGCCGAAGCGCATGTTGGATGAGATGGATCGGCGCATACACGTTGACGTCGAAGAGTCGGTGAAAGGTCTCGCGCGAGAGCCGGTCGATCCGCGGGAGGGGCGTCTCGCCGAGTGTGGATGCGTTGTTCACGAGCAGGTCGAGTCGGCCGAGGACGCCGGCCGCCCCGATCAGCGTATGCG
>JALYSX010000038.1 GCA_030854585.1 Vulcanimicrobiota bacterium | reverse complement strand
GGTCTCACCCTCGCCGGCGCCTACGGATGCCCAGAGGACCGACCGTGCGTCGAGCGCGCTCGAACGCGTCGGATCACCCGTCAGTAGCGCGCGCGCTTGGGCGCCGGCAGCGAACGGCGGTACGTTCGCGCACGCGTCCGGTGTCCGCACCGGTTCGGGAACCGCCGGATCGGCGACCGGTGCCGGCTGTTTGCGCAGCCCGAGTGCGGCGAGCGCGAGGGCGACGATCAGCAACGCGCCACAGACGAAGCCGACCGCGCGCAGAAGCCTCGAACCGGCGCCGGGCGAGACCAACGCACTGGCCGGGCCTGCCACCTGTGCCGCGCGCGGGTCGGAGAGAAAGCGTTTCGGCTTCCCATCGCGTGTATCGATCGCATCGAGGTAGGCGGGCGGAATCGCGATCGTTCCGCCCCGATGCGCGACGACGGCGATCGATTCGCGGTACTCGGTGGCGCTCCCGCGGGCGGTCGTGTGCTTCTCGTCGTCCAGGATCTCCAAGGTGCCCAGTTGCGGGAGCACGACGCCTTCGAGATATTCGATTCGTCCGGCGATTCGTACGTCGATGATCAGATGGAACAGCTGTTCCTGGATGGGCGAGCGGTTATCGCTCGTGAACGTGAAACTCGTCACGTCGAGGCGCGGCAATATCTGTGCGCGCGCGGATGTCATCGACGCGGCGATCAGCGTTGCGACGAACAACCCGTACTTATACCGCATGCCCCAACCACTGCGCGAACAGGTTACGCGCGTCGGCCGGTCCGGGAGACGCTTCGGGATGGAACTGGACCGCCGCGATCGGGAGCCGGCGATGCCGGAAGCCTTCGTTCGTGCCGTCGTTCAGATTGGTCATGGTCGCTTCGAGTTCGTCCGGCAGGCTCGCGCCGTCGACGGCATAGCCGTGATTGTGCGCGGTGATCATCACCTCGTTCCGGAAGAGATCCTTGACCGGCTGGTTCCCGCCGCGATGACCGTACGGGAGCTTATACGTACGTGCACCGCACGCGAGCGCGAGCAACTGATTCCCGAGGCAGACGCCATAGAGCGGAACCCGGTCGAGCAACCCTCGCAGGGTGGCGATCGTCTCGGGAAGGTCGGTCGGGTCGCCGGGTCCGGGCGAGATGAAGACGGCCTGCGGCGCCGTCGCGACGATCTCCGCATCGCTCGCATCGTAGCGCAATACGGTCACGCACGCTCCGAGCGCGGTCAGGTCGCGCAAGATCGCGCGCTTCACGCCGCAGTCGAGGAGCGTCACACGCATGCCGTCCGGCGGGCCTTCGACGTATCGTTCGCGGGTCGCGACGCTCGGCACCAACCCAGCCGTCGTGGCCGTTCGCGCGTACGAGGCGAGTTCGCGCTCCGCGCGCTCCATCGCCGCGCGACCCACGGCGAGCGCTGCCAGAATGGTCCCGTGCTCGCGCAGCGCGATTGTGATCGCGCGCGTATCCGCCGCTTCCATCGCGGGGATTTTCTGTTCGCGTAGCCACGAGGCCAGATCGGTCGTGCTCTGATGATGGGAGGGATGCCGCGCGACGCTCTTGACGATCGCGCCCGAGACGCATGCGCGCGGATACTGAGCGGCGCTCCCCGATATCCCATAGTTCCCGATCATCGGATAAGTGAACGTGAGCAGTTGCCCAGCGTAGGACGGATCAGTGAGCGCCTCTTCGTAGCCGGTCATGCCCGTATAGAAAACCGCCTCGCCGAGCGCGAGGCCTTCGAAGTCCAAACCACGGCCGTCGAAGCGCGAACCGTCTGCCAAAAAAAGTGCTGCGGGTGTGGTCATGCCGAGACCCAATCTTCGGTGCGATAGCGCAAGCTCCCGGCGACGATGGTCGCAAGGATGGCGCGCGGCAAGCGCATCCCGTCGAACGGCGTGCTCTTCCCCTTGGAGGCGAACGATGACGCGCGCACCGTCCAGGGTCGGTCCGCGAAGATCGTCAGATCGGCGGGTCCGCCCAGCCGCAGCGTTCCTCCCGGAAGGCCGAGTATTCGCGCCGGGTTGGATGAGAGCAGCGCTACAAAGCGCTCGAGTGGAAGGTCCGGGATCGCGAGCGAGTATGCCCCGACCGCGACCTCGAGGCCGCTGAATCCGAACGCGGCGCGATCGAACGGCAGGGCCTTCTCGATGGCCGTATGCGGTGCGTGATCGGTCGCAAATGCGTCGATCTCGCCGCGGCGCACCGCGTCGCGCAATGCGCGCGCGTCCGCCTCCGAACGCAACGGCGGGTTTACCTTTGCGTCGCCGCCCAGTTCCGTCGCCGACTGGCTCGTGAAGAACAGATGGTGCGGCGTCACTTCGCAGGTCACGTCGACGCCTTCGCGCTTGGCT
>JALYSX010000032.1 GCA_030854585.1 Vulcanimicrobiota bacterium | reverse complement strand
CGCGACCGGCTATAGGAGCGCCCATCTGCATTTCTCCGACGCGCTCAGACTGATCGCGACGCTCGCGCTCCACGAGCCCGGCTTCACGGAACCGGTCGGTGCCGACGATCTCGGCGTGTTGCCGTATCAGGACGTCGGATACGCGCTCGCGCTCTCGCCGTATCAAGTGCTGATCGGCGGTAGCCAGGTCGGCGTCGGCGATCGCGGCTTGGGCGGGAGCGCGAATCTATACCTCGACAACGGCACCTCGGTCGATGCGCCCGCCCACTATCTCTCGTTCGTCGGCGTCGCGAGCGCGTCGTCGTCGTACGGATTCTCCCACGGGACTTCGGGACGCTTCGATCTCGGCTTCGACGGACCGAGTGCGAACCTCGGTATGATCGGCGGCGGACGCCTCCGGCTCGAAGGCGTGCAATCGCGCGTCGGGATTCGTACGTGGCGTTCGGAACGAGCACGGGCGATGCGACTACCCGTACCCGCGCCGACGTGGTCGCGCGCACAACGTTCGGCAAGACGCGGATGCTCTTCACGGCGGACTCGGGCTCGTTCGTCGACCTGACCTCCGCGTTGCAGACGCTCTCGCAGAATCGGGGAGCGAAGTTGCGCCTCGAGCTGCCGGTCGGTGGATCCACGCTACGCTTCGAAGCGGCGACCAAGAGCAAGAGCAAGACGCCGGTCGGGGACTACGTCGAGAACGAGGCCTCGTCAGACGCCGAGCTGGTCTTGCGCCACGCGGGCGGTGGCCTCTCGAGCGAGTACGGGTTCGGCAGACGCTCTCGACCGGGACGCGCGACTATGTCGGCTCCTACACCAAGCACTACACGGGCGTGGTGCGGGGCGGCCACCTCTTCACGAACCAACAGATGACCTTCGGGCACTTGACGACGACGGCGTCGCTGGCATCGTACACGCTTTCGGCGACTGGAACGACCCGGGACACGCGGGCGAACGCGCAGGACGCGGGCGGCCCGACGTTCGGGCTCTCGACGCAGTGGGACTTCGACGATCATCTTCGCCTGCAGGTCGCCCACGCGACCAACGAAGACTCGGCCGGCGTCGTTCTACTTCGGCGATCCGATCCCGACGCTGATGATCGATATCAGCCAGACCAACGAGGCGACGGTCTCGTATCGCACGCGTCGTGGGCTCGTCGCCTCGGCGACGTTGGCGGGCGAACGCTACGCGAGCTATCTTGGGAATACCACGCTCTTCGGGCGCGGGTTGAGCATCGATTGGCCGATCGACGATCGCTGGCGCGTACGCGCCTGGACGTTCGGCCTAAACGATCAATCCGCCGCGATTCCGGCCGCGACGCTCGGACCGTCGCGCGGCCGCGACGTCGGTTGGATCACCTATTACGCGTCGCCTGGGGTGCGCTTCGATGCGATCTATCGGCGGGAGACCGATCCGATCGAGTTCGGACGCTACCTCGATAGTGATGCCGCCTTCGTGTTGAGTAGGGATGTGATGCTGATCCTCACCCAGGAGCGACACGCGAGCAGGTCGTCGTTCGGATTCTCGCTACGCTTCGGATCGGGAGAGCGCAAGTGAGACAGGGAAGCGCACGGCTGCGAGCGGGAACGACCGACACCGCGTTCGCCGTTAGGCCTCGTCGCAATCCGACGTTCGAACGAGTGCCCGGACCGTAGACCTTCCTAGCCCTTGAGTTCGTGTCCGAGCGGGGCGAAAGAGCCGCTCTCAAAGGACGGCGTCGCGTGCATGGTCGAGAGACGCAGGCGGCGCGTCCGCGGATCGAGCGAACGGACCGTGACTTCGACCTTCTCGCCGATCTCGTAGTCGCTCGGGATCGCTTCGTTCTCCGAGATGGTTCCAACGATGCCCGGGGCGAGTTCGATCTTCAGCTCGGCACCGTTCTCGATGACGGTGCCTTCGACGACTTTGCCGCGCTGCAAGAGCGCCGCATGATCGCGCCACGGATCCGGAAGCATCGCGCGCCGCGAGACCCCGATCTTCTTGCCGCCTTCGTCGACGCGCAGAACTTTGACCGCGAACTTGTCGCCGACCTTGACGACGTCGGCGACCTTTTCGACGCGTTCGAGCGCGAGTTCGCCGATCGGCACGAGCGCATCCACGCCACCGAGATCGACGAACGCACCGAAGTCCGCGAGCCGGACGACGGTCGCTTCGCGTTCGGCGCCGACCTTGAGGTTTGCGAGCAGCTCGGCGCGGGCGCCGCGGCGCTGCACCTCGAGGGCTTGGCGGTGCGAGACCACGACGCGCTTCTTGGCGTCGTCGGCGTCGAGCACGATGGTCGGGATCTTGGTGCCGGCGAGTTGTTCGGGAGCGATTCCGGCCAGACGCGACTGCGAGGCCGGAAGAAATCCGCGAAACGCTCCGATGCCGACCAAGTAACCGCCCTTGACGGCGCTCTTGAGGGTGGCCTCGACGATCTCGCGGGTGATCTTGCCGGCGGCGAGGGCCTTCCAGGCTTCCTCGGCCTGCGCGCGACGGGCGGCGTCGGCGGCAGCGCGAGCGGCGGCTGCGGCCTTGGCGCGTTCGATGGCCTCGGGGTCGGGAGTGGCCGGCGGAACGGGCGCGGCTACCGGAGCAGCGACGACCGCTTCGGGCGTTGCCACGACGACCGCGGCAGACTCCGGCGCAGAGACCTCGACGGGTGCCGGAGCTTCGCCGGGCGCGGGTGCCTCGACGGATGCCGGAGCTTCGACGGGCGCGGGTGCCTCCACGGGTTCGGCGGCGACAGGGGCAGGGGGCTCGACTGGTGCGGGAGCAGCCTCGACGGCGGTGGGTTCGGGCGTAGCAGCCTCGGCCTGAGCGAGCTCGGGCTGCGGTTGAAGATCGTTG
Organism: Vulcanimicrobiota bacterium; assembly: GCA_030854585.1. Taxonomy (GTDB): domain Bacteria; phylum Vulcanimicrobiota; class Vulcanimicrobiia; order Vulcanimicrobiales; family Vulcanimicrobiaceae; genus JALYSX01. Next base: position 7,915 of record JALYSX010000032.1, on the reverse strand, counting down.
TCCATGGTGCGCCCACGCGTTTCGCGCATTTTCGCGCGATTTCTTGCCTGGCGGAGGTCGGAACTAGCGTTTCATGTCGTGGAGCGCGTTGTTCAGCGGTGCGACGTCGATCTGGAGCAGGCCGCCTTTCGGGTGATCCATGTCGACGATCGTGAAGACCGTCGCGGCGAAGAGCACGCAAAAGATGATCGAGAGCGCGGGGTTGGGCGACGCGACCCGGCCGAACGTGAGGCCCAGGAGCGCGGCGCCGACCAGCGTGCAGAGGACCACGATTCCGAGGATCGGCGGCGGGATGTGGTTGTTGACGGCCGCGACCTGATATTCGGCGATGTCGCCGGCTTTATCGATCTCTTCGGCGAGCGCGAGATACGCGACGTTGTGCCGGTCGGCGCGCACGTCGGTCGTCGCCATATCCCAAAGCCGTTTATAGTAACCGTTCGCGGCTTGTGCGTTCGGGCCGTCCTCCCACGTATACGAGACGTCGGCGAGCGCGCGGATACGTGCGTCCGTATATTTGCGCACGAGATCGCGTTCGATGTCCCGCCGCGCAGGCGGCAGGTAGTCCATATGGTCGTACGCCGCAGCGACCCCGTCCGCTTCCTCGACGACCAGGGCGCGGCGCGCTTCGAAGCGCTCCGCGGCGAACGAGAACGAGAAGGCGAGGATCAAGACGATGAGACCGAAGATCGCGGTCTGCCCGAGACCGAACGCGTTCTCGTCGCGCGCGGCCCTCTCGGGGGCGTAGCGCGCGGCCAGCGTATAGCTGCCGAAGAGCGCGACCAGCGAGAGCACCAGCGTCAAGACGAAAAAAAGGACGGCAGGCTGGTCGGTAAGCGCTTCGATCATGCGGCTAGCGTACGACTGCACGGGCAAGGCTCCCTGGAGAAGGCTAGGCGCGTGGGGACTTCCGGTGCCCGCTGACGCACATGACGCGACGGATGCGGGTGTCCAGCCTATACGTTCAAGGGAGGAATGCTAATGGCGCTCTAACGACGCTCTGCACTAGGGATTTTAGCCGGACGGTAGCCACGGCATCGGAATGCGCGCCCGGACCAACAGCGCGAGGAGTGCGAACGTCCAGGCCGATCCGAACAGGGCTCCGCCCAGCACGTCGGTGATGAAATGCGCGCCTAGCGCTATGCGCGACCATACGATACCGAACATCCACGCGCCGATGGCTGCGACTAGCACGACGCGAAGCCCGGTCCCCGTCGGCGCGACCATGACGACCAGTAGCCACGATCCGAAAAAGACGAATGCCGTGCACGCGTGGCCGCTCGGAAACGAGAACCCGCGTTCTTGAGTGACGAGCCAGTCGGGCGGCCGAACGCGCGAGACGTAGTGCTTGAAGACGATCTCGACGACCCCTTGCGAGAGGCCTTGCGATGCGAGGATCGCCGCCGGAATCCAGAGCGGCCCTCCGAGGAGCGCGAAGACCGCTGCGGAGAGTACGACGAGTACGAGAAGCGGCACTGCTCGTCCGGATAGGGTGAACAGAGCCGCCAATCGCGTGAGGCGGCCGCGGATCATCGACGCAAGCGCGTCGAGCGGATCGAGGACGTGGGTCGAGACTACCAGCGTGGCGAGGACGGCGAATGCGATGGCAAAAGCGGTCGCGATCATCCAAAGACGCGCTTCGAACGTCATGCGCTCGGGGTTTCGAGCGCTCCGTGCGGAACCATGACGCGCAGAGCCTTGCGCGCGATCGAAAATTTCGCGGGCGTACGACCGAACTTGCTTCCGTCGACGGCGATGAGCTGGCGTCCCTTGGTGGTGATCTTGAGCTTCTTGGTCCGGAAGTATTGGGCGTCCGGCAGGCTCGTCTGGTCGCCCGCTAAGAACGCGAGGTACATGCGCATGACGTCGACGCGCGAGGGTCCGACGCTCGTGAAGAATGCCAGGCGACCGCTCTTGATCGACGCGTCCGGCAGGATCGGGGTGTTCCCGAAGAATCGCCCGCTGGCGATGATCATCTGGAACGTACTGACCTTGAGGTTGTTCTTCTCCCACGAGATCTTCGCCTCGAACGGCTTGTCCCTGAGGATAGGCACGACGGCGGAGAGTCCGTACGCGACGCCGCCCGCGATCTTCTTCAGGAGCTTCGGCGTCTCGAGCCCGATCCGCGCCGCGAGACCGATCGTCGCGAAGTTCGCGAAATACGCTCCGTTGACGACACCTAGGTCGACTCGTTCGACCTTCCCGTCGACGATCGTGTTGATCGCATCTTCGATCGTCGGCTTCATGCCCAGACTCTGGGCGAAGCTGTTGCCGGTTCCGGCGGGAATCACGCAGAGTACCGACTTGGAATACGCGAGCGCTTGGACCGCCGCGCATTGACTGCCGTCGCCGCCCGCGACGACGATGTACTTATGACCCGATTTCGAGGCTTGCCGGACGCGCTTCCGCAGCTCCTTGCGGTTCTCCACCTGGTGAGCCTCGGCGATCGAGATACCGCGCGCCGTAAGCGCCCGCGTGACCTCCGAAAAGGCTTCCGGACCCTTCTTCGAACTCAACTTGGCGATCAGGACAACTTCGCGCATAACACCGTACTCCTAGCTTTTCGGTTTCCAGCAATCGCGAATCGGTGCGGCAAGAGCGGCTGCGCCCGCGTGCCCGAATCCATACAGATCTTCGATCGTTCGTAAGACGCGATAGTGCGAGATCACTTCGTCGTATTTTCCGGGCACCACCATGGGGCCGAGGAACAGGGTCGGGATGTGATTGGCGATCGGCGCGCTGCTCTCGTCCCAGGTGATGATGACGAGCGCGTCGTGCTTTCCGGCCCATGCGATCAACGGCCCGATCTTCTCGCGGAGCCACGTATCGCCCGCGACAACGCTCGCGCTATGCATGTCGTGCACGAGATTCGGTATGACGAAGCTGACGGTCGGTAATGCATCATAGGACGCGAGCGCGGAGAAGGGAAGCGCGAACTTCGGCGGGACGTTGGTGAAGTGGGTCCACGGTGCGTGCTTGCGGGCGTACTGGCCGCTCGTGCAGCCGGCGAAACCCGGCGAGGGCAGATCTTCGGCGTACGCACGAAACGTTCGATGCGCCGCGATCGCCTCGGCTCCGAGATTGTCCGCGTCGTTCGCGATGCCGGTGGCCGCGCACTGATCGCCATTGGAGTCGGCCTGCCCGGAGAAGAGCGCAAAATAGTTCGGCTGGCTGGGATGCGCGATACCGTACGAATGCGTGAAGACCGCTCCCGTTTTGGCGAGCGAGTTCAGGTACGGCGCCTTGTCCGACTCGCTGAAGATCTGTTCGTACGACTTGTTCTCTTCGATGACGACGATCACGGATCGCGGAGCCCGCGGCAAGGGCTTGACGACCGCGGAGACGGCGGCGGCGATCGGATTACCCAACGGAACCGGGATCAGTCGGGTTTTGCTCGAGCGCAGATACCACACCCCCGCCGCGACGGCGAGCAGAAGCCCGAGGGAGATAAGCACCACAGCGCGTCTCATCGTCGGGCTCATACCCACAACGAGCCCTCCCCTACCTAGCGGGATGCGAAAAATTCGCGCGGTCCTGCGAGCTTGGTCAGACCCTGGGGTAGAACCCCGAGGGGAAGTCCCGATCCGGAGCGGCCGCCGGCGACCGTTCGTGCCGACATCTTCGTGCGTCGTTGCAGCGCTGTTCCGTCTCGGCGAACTGACGGGTTTCGGCATAACAGTGCCGTGTTTCCGCATCGCCGTTAATAGCACTTCGAATCCGATGGACTACTTGACCCAGCGCCAAGGGCGTCGCGCGCGCCGGGTAGAAACCAGTTAAAATGGCAGCCGCCCGGCATGATTTATCCTCCGGAACGAATTGATTCCGAGCGGAACCGTCACGTTCTTGTTCTCCGATATCGAGGACAGTACGCTTCGCTGGGAACGCGACCCTCAGGCGATGCAGCGCGCGCTGCGGCGTCACGACGCGATCATGCGCTCGGCAATCGAGAGCAACGGGGGGTACGTTTTTAAGACGGTCGGAGATGAGTTCTGCGCTACCTTTTCTCGAGCTCCCGATGCCCTTGCCGCAGCGCTCGATGCGCAGCGAGCGATGCGGACTGAGGACTTCGGCGATATCGGCGGTCTGGCGGTTCGGATGGCCCTGCATTCGGGGGATGCCGAAGAGCGCGACGGCGATTACTTCGGGCAGCCGCTGAACAAGACGGCGCGATTACTAGCGATCGGCTACGGCGGTCAAGTGCTGATCTCGAAAGTGACGGTTGAGCTCGTACGAGGCGATCTGCCGAAAGATGCAATTCTCGTTGATCTAGGCGATCACCGCCTCAGAGATTTGGAGCGAGCGGAACGCGTTTTCCAACTGACCGCCCAGGGTTTGCGATCCGACTTTCCAACTTTGCGCTCCTTGAACTCGCTGCCAAACAATTTGCCGCTGCAACTGACGTCGCTCGTTGGCCGAGATTCCGAGGTCGCTGAAGTCACAACTCTAGCGCTCAACCATCGGCTCGTGACACTGACTGGCGCCGGGGGGGTCGGGAAAACTCGAGTGTCGCTGCAAGTCGCCGCCAATCTGCTGGACGCGAAAGAGGACGGGGCGTGGTTTGTCGAGCTTGCGTCGATCACCGATCCCGATCTCGTATCCAGCACCATCGCTAAGAGTCTAGGTATGGTGTTGCCGAGTGACGGCGATCCGCTCAACCGTTTGGTCGCGTCGCTCAAGGGAAAGCGCACGCTGATCGTTCTCGATAATTGCGAACACCTGGTTAGCGCAGTGGCTTATGCTGCATCCGCGATACTGCATCAATCTCCTGACATAAATTTGTTGGCGTCCAGTCGCGAAAATTTAGGCATCGAGGGCGAGATGACGTATCGCATGCCGTCGTTGACGCTGCCCGAAGCCGTGCAAAGCAAAGAATTGCGCGCCGACGATTCACTGAGATTTGGCGCTATCGCATTATTCGTCGATCGCGCGAAAGCAGCGGACGCACACTTCGCCCTCACCGATGCCAATGCGCCCGTTGTAGCCGAGATCTGCCGCCGGCTTGACGGGATCGCCTTCGCTATCGAGCTCGCCGCGGCACGGGTTAACGTGCTGCAACTCGATGAGCTTCGAGCGCGGCTCGATCAACGGTTCCGTTTGCTTACGGCCGGTCGCCGCGATCGATTGCCGCGCCAGCAAACGCTACGCGCGCTCATCGATTGGAGTTACGATTTATTGGACGAGCGAGAACGCGTGCTCTTTCGGAGACTTGGAATATTTGTCGGCGGCTTCACGCTCGGGGGCGCCGTCACCGTTGCCGGCGACGACGCACTGCTCGAATTCGAAATATTTGATTTGCTTGCATTACTGGTTGATAAATCGCTGGTTGTCGCGGAGCTCTCGGGCGACATCGCGCGGTACCGTTTGCTTGAGTCGACGCGCGTCTATGCGCGTGAAAAGCTCGAAGAGGTGGCCGAACGCGAAGATTTGAGCCGTCGGCATTTCGCGTATATCTACGCCCTCTTCGCCGACGCGCAAGTGCGCTTTGAAGAGAACCCGCGCGAAGCTTTAGTCGTCGCCCTTGTAAGCGAGCTCGAAGAAATGCGGGCTGCTCTCGATTGGTCCGAATCGAACGATCCGGCGCGCGGCGCAGAATTGCTAATCGCGACACGGCTGCTGTTAAACTTGGGGCTTCACCAGGAAGGCATTGAGCGCGCGATGCACTTCGCGGCCCTTGTCGAAAGGGGCGACGCGAAGCTTGGCGCGCGGCTCTGGACTTGGATTGCGGCCTGCGAGGCGGGGAAATTTTCAAGCCACCGTTCGTTTGACGCCGCGGAGCGGGGCGTCAGTCTCGCGCGTGCGTCGCGCGATCAGGCGACGCTCTTCGACGCGCTTTGCAGATTCGGTCGCGCCGCGGCGTTTGTGCGTGAGTTTGATCGTGCACGAGCGGCGTTGGATGAGGCCGAAGAAGGCCGCACGCTCACGAAGCGCCAGCATCTCGACTTGGTAACGAATCGCGCTGCCTATTTTGGACTTTCCGGCGAAGTTTCGGAATGGTCGCGGGCTTGCGAGGAGCTGCGGCTCGTTCATAAGTCGCACGGAAACGAGCGTGGGCTGATAGCGGCTGCTTTGAATCAGGCCGAAAGCGAGTACCGGCGCGGCGACGGCGAGCTTGCGATCGCCTTGGCGCGTGAAGCGCTGGTGATCGCGGAGCGCTTGCACGAATTAGGAATGATCGCGCATCTCAATCAGAACCTATGCGGCTATTTAATCGCTGCGGGAGAAACGATCGGTACGCGAGCGGCGGGCAGGAAAGTCCTTCAGTACTATGCGCGTTCGGCGCCGGACAATCCGCATGTTCCCGTCACTCTGGAACACATTGCTCTTGCGTTCGCGATGTCGGGCGATTTTGAACGCGCGGCACGGCTGGCGGGCTATGTCGAAGCGGCCTTGCCGAGAATCGGGTATCTGCGGGAATATCCCGAGATCGCCACGCAGGACCACCTGATGGAATTGCTCCGCGCACACTTAAGCCGGGAGCAGCTCGACGTCCTCCTCGTGCGCGGCAGCGCCATGATACCGGACGAAGCAATCCGTGAGGGGCTTGAATGATTTCGGGATTATGGGCGGCGACGATCCTATCGGGTTCGACCACGGGATTGAACGAACCGGAGAATCTGATCTTCCACTAGCGCCTCTCCGAAAAGTCATGACGTGCAAAAAAGGCCGCTTCGACGATTTTTTTTGCTGCAGTCGACCAGATTCACGGCGACCTGGCGGCTACCGCATGAGCTGCAGTCCGATGTAGGGCGCGACGCGGATCGTTTGGCTCGCGCGCGCCCCTGAGTGCAGCGAACGCATCTCCTGATAGAGCCCGGCAATCAGGCCGATGCTTGAAGACCCCAGCCGCAGGCGAAGCCCGCCGTCGAACGTTACGATCGTGAAGTGAAGGCGTGTGCCGCCGTACGCTCCCGACGCCGCTGGATAGTAGTAGAGCGCTCCGAAAAGATCGAAACGGTGCGTTGCATCCGCGAAGCGTTCCAGACCGATTCCCATTCCTTGCAGATGTGCATATCCGGCCGGATAATCATAATTCGAGGATGTCCGCACGAAACCGACGCCCGCATATATGCCGAGAATTCCTACACAGCGGGCAACCCTCGCTTCGGATGTTTCGTCAGTAGCGACGAACCACGGAATTGAGATCGTTGGTCCCGCAATCGTATGCACTCCGGTAAGGGTGTTTGGGCCTTCATGCTGCGTGTCGTACGCGCTGCGATGCGTTTGCAGCGTATAGGCATAAGTTGATTGCAGGATCGTCGCTTTGGCAAAATACGAGGTTGGCAGTTCGTCGCCGTCACTGGCGAGTTGGTTGTATACGTCGCCAATCGATTTTGCAAGGAGAAGCGAAGCCGTGCGCTGCGGCTGGCACGCAGCTGCATAGGCCGCGTTCTGCGTAAGAACACACAGCGCGACGACGAGTATTGCTATGAATCTCGGCACTCTCGCGAGCTTCGAGCAACCGCTTGCCGTCCCTTGCGGCCCGGCTTCGGAACATTCCCTACTGAGAGCTAAGAAAAAACCAACCTGAAGTCGTCGGTCAAGGCGACGGATCATCGTTAAACGTCCCTCCGCGTGTCGCGCAAGAGCCCGAACCAGGCACTAAGCGCTATATGGAGATGTTCGATCTCGGCGGTACCGAGCGGGCCATACTTCTTTTTCCAAAGGTGGATCGTATTTTCGTGGACACCGGTCTTGCGGGCGAGCTCGGCGATCGGAATGCCGGATTCCGCGCGGCGCAGGACTGCCGCAATCGATTCGGGGAGTGACGCTTACGGGCCATGGGGACCTCCGTCTCTCAAGCCGCCTTTGACGGCTCGAAATTGTGATCCCGCTGGACCAAAAATCGGGGAGCCCACCAAGGCTGAGGAACTCCTCGGGTGTGCGCCCGGCAAGGGCGCTGTGCGGATGAATCGTATTG
>JALYSX010000017.1 GCA_030854585.1 Vulcanimicrobiota bacterium | reverse complement strand
TCGTCTACCTGCGTCCGTTCGGTCATCAGCAAGGCGACCTGAGCATCGAGGCCACCAACGTCGCGATGGTCAAACAGATCGCCGACGCGTTGCTCGATGAAGGCTTCACGCCCGGTCGCGCCGCACCGATCCCGCTCTATCGTGGCGACAACAAGTATCTCGTCGGCGTAGCCGTGCTCGCGCTTCCTTCGCTGCTCGTGCTACTGCTCGGGTTCTGCGGCCGCTACCGGGTCTTGTATGCGGTCGTTCTGTACGGCGGCACGATCCTGTTCTATCTGGCCGGGGCGTTCTCGAGTCATGACGCGTTCGTGCGCTCGGTCATCGCACTCTGCGCGGCCCTGGCCTTTGCGGCCGCGGCCTTCCTCGCGATGGCGGGCGCCTTTTTGGAAGAGCCGGCCGCGACGACCGGCGCGCAGATCCTGCGCAGTCTGAAGTGGACGCTCGTCGTCGCCGGTGTCGCCATGCTCGGCGCGCTCGCGGTCGTCGGCTTGATGAGTTTCCCGCTCGCGATGGAAGAGATAGAGCGTTTCCGCGGCGTGAAGCTGGTGCTCGTACTTCCGCCGCTGATCGCGCTTGCGCTCTATCTCTTCAGTGGTCGTTTCGGCACGGAAGAGAGACCGGCCGAGATCTTCGGCATGCCGGTGCGCGCGTACCACTTGTTGATCCTGGCGATCGTCGGCGCGGTCGGCGCGCTATTGATCATGCGCAGCGGGAATCAGAGCGACATCGCACCTTCGGCCTTCGAGCTCTCGCTCCGGCACGGCCTGACCGCGATCCTGAACGTCCGGCCGCGCTTCAAGCTGTTCCTGTTCGGCGTGCCGATGCTGATGCTCGCGCCCGCGTTGCTGGTCTCGCATCGTCGCGCGGTGGGCTGGTTGCTCGCGCTCGGTGCGGGCGTCGGCATCGGCGACATCATCGATACGTTCTCGCATCTTCACACGTCACTTGCGGTCTCGCTGCTGCGCATCTTCAATGGCCTCTGGGTCGGTGCGATCATCGGCATCGTCCTGATCCTGATCTATCGCGCGATCGTCCGCCGCATCGCGCTCCGTACCGCATAGCGCCGTGCGAGTGCTGCTCTCGGGCTACTACGGGTTCGGCAATCTCGGCGACGAGGCGTTGCTCGACGTGATCGTCGCGCAGATCCGTGCGCGCTTTCCGCTCGTCGAGATCGACGTGCTATCGGCCGACCCGGACGGCACGCGCGCGCGCTTTCACGTAGATGCGACGGCGCGCTGGAACGCGCGCGACGTGCGCGTCGCGATCGGTCGCGCCGATATCGTCCTCTCTGGCGGCGGCGGTCTGTTGCAGAATGCGACCAGCCTGAAGAGCCTGCTGTACTACGTCGGGATAATCCACCAGACGGTGAAAGCCAAACGCAAAGCGATGATCTTCGCGCAATCGATCGGCCCGCTCGACGTATTCGGGCGCTTCCTGGTGCGCGAAGGCTGTAAAGGCGTCGCTCGCGCGACCGTGCGCGACGCACGGTCCAAGGAGCTGCTCGAGTCCGTGCTTCCCTCGATCTCCGTCGAACAGACCGCCGATCCGGTCTTTCTCTATGACGCGCCCGACGCCGATGCGGATCTGCGCGAGGAGGGCCTCGGTCCGGAGAGCCGCCCGTACGCGATCTTCAGCGTGCGGAAGATCTCGTCGCTCAAGGACGGCATCGCATCTCTCGCACGCGCGGTCGATCGGCTTTTCGACGAGCACGGTATCAGTTCGGCCTTCTTGCCGCTCGGGGGTACGACGGATGCCGAGGTCTCGACGACCGTGATCCGCCTCTGCAAGAGCCGCCCGCTCTTGCTGCCCGAGTGCTCGCTACCGCGCGCGGCCGCAATTCTGCGGCACGCGCACGTGGTCGTCGGGATGCGCCTGCACGCCCTGATCCTGGCCTCGCGCTACGATGTGCCGTTCGCCGCGATTCCGTACGACCCGAAGGTCCAGTCGCTCTGCGACGACCTGGAGTATCCGCTCGAGCCGCTCTGGTTACCGGGCAAGCCGGCGCCGAGTGCGGAGAGCGTCGACATGCTGATCGACCGCTTGGTGACGCAACGCGACGCGCTCTCGGCGCACATCCGCGAGCGCGGCGAGGCGATTCGGGCCTCGGCCGCACGTAATTTCGATGCGCTCGGCGAACTGATGCACGGATCATGAGCGAGAACGAGCGCGACTACCGCGCGACCTTGAATCTGCCGCAGACGGAGTTCCCGATGCGCGCCGATCTTCCCAAACGCGAGCCCGGCCGGGTCGCGTGGTGGAACGAGCGCGGCACCTTCCAACGCCGCCTGGATCGGAACAAGGCCGAGGGCAATCCGCATTGGATCCTCCACGACGGCCCGCCGTACGCCAATGGCGAGTTGCACATGGGCCATTTCCTGAACATGGTCCTCAAGGACGTGTTCGTGAAGATCGCGCTGCTCGACGGCAAGCAGACGCCGTTCGTGCCGGGCTGGGACATGCACGGCCTGCCGATCGAACTCGAGACGCTCAAGCACCTCGGCATCAAGGATTTCCACGCGATCGATCCGCTCGAATTGCGCGAGAAGTGCAAGGAGCGCGCGCTCTACTGGCTCGACCGCCAACGTACGACGCGCGTGCGGATGGGCAACTTCGGCGACTGGCAGCATCCGTACATGACGATCGCGCCGGCGTTCGAAGCGACCATCGTCGAGACGCTTGCGACGCTCGCCGAGAAAGAGCAGCTCTACCGAGGCCTACGTTCGACGCTCTGGTGCATCCACGACGAGACCGCCCTCGCCGAAGCCGAGATCGAGTACGAACCGAAGACCAGTCCAAGCGTCTACGTCCGCTTCAGAGCGAACGACGCGCAGCGCGCCGAACTGCTCGCGAAGTTCGCACGCGAGGATGGCGCACAACCGCTCGGTCTCCTCATCTGGACCACCACCCCCTGGACGCTCCCCGCGAACGTCGCGATCGCCCTCCGCACCGATGCCGAATACGGCCTCTACCGCGTCGGCGAGGAACTGCTCGTGCTGGCGGCGGCCCTTGCACCGAAGGCGCTCGGCGACGCGTTTGAATCCGCCGAGAAGATCGGCATCGCGACCGGCGCGCAACTCGACGGCCTCTCGGTGCGCCATCCGTTCATGGATCGCGACTCGCTGATCGTACTCGCCGATTACGTCGAGCTCGAGACCGGCACCGGTGCGGTGCACACCGCTCCGGGCCACGGCGCGGACGACTTCGAGACGGGCGTCAAATACGGACTGCCGATCCTCAATCCGGTCGACGCGCGCGGCATCTTCACGCAAGAGGCCGGCCCGTACGCGGGCATGCATATCTGGAAGGCCAACAAACAGATCGTCGAAGATCTGCGCGCGAGCGGCGCGCTCTGGCGGATGCACGAGTACGAACATTCGTATCCGCATTGCTGGCGCTGTCACAACCCGGTGATCTTCCGCGCGACCGCGCAATGGTTCATCGCGCTCGACATGAACCATCTGCGGCAGAAAGCGATCGACGCGATCGCGCAGGTGGCCTACACGCCGGAGTGGGGGCAGACCCGCCAATCGCAGATGATCGAAACGCATCCGGAGTGGTGCGTCTCGCGTCAGCGCACCTGGGGAACGCCGATTCCTGCGCTGATCTGCAAGGCCTGCAACGAATCGTTCCTGGAACCCGCCGTCGCGCGTCGCGCGGCCGCGCGCTTCCGCGAAGCGGGCGCCGGCACGTGGTGGAGCGATCCGATCGAGACGTTCGCACCGGCCGGTACGGTCTGTCCGAAGTGCGCGTCGACCGAGTTCGAAAAAGAGAAGAACATCGTCGACATCTGGTTCGAGTCGGGCGTCAGCCATTTCGTCGTGCTTGGCAAAGCGGATCTCCCGTGGCCTTCTGATCTCGTGCTTGAGGGCGGCGATCAATACCGCGGCTGGTTCCGCAGTTCGTTGCTCACCGCGGTCGCCGTGAAGGGCACTGCGCCGTACAAGCACGTCGTGAAGAATGGCTGGGTCAACGACGAGCAAGGCCGCATGATGTCCAAGTCCAAAGGCACCGGCATCGATGCCAAGGACGCGATGGAGAAGTGGGGCGCGGACGTGCTGCGCTTATGGGCTGCCTCGGTCGAGTTCGTCGACGACGTGCGCTTCGGCCCGAAGGTCGTGGATCAGGTTGGCAACGTCTACCGCAACGTCCGCAATCGCATCCGGTTCATGCTCTCGAATCTCTACGACTTCACGACCGCCGATATCGTGCCGCGCGAGAAGCTCGAACCGCTCGACGCGCTCGCCTGCGACGTGACCGATGCGTTCGCAGATGCGGCGGTCGCCGACTACCACGCCTTCGGCGTGCACGACGCCTATCTGCGGATAGTGGAGTTCGATCGTTCGATGTCGAGCCTGTATCTCGATGCGCTCAAGGACCCGCTCTACTCTCGCGACGCGAATGACCCGCGCCGTCGCAGCGCGCAATCCGCGTTGCTCTACATCTTGCGTCGATTGCTCGCGGTGACCGCGCCGGTGCTCTCGTTCACGTCCGAAGAAGCCTGGCAAGCGCTCTCGGAGGATCTCCGCGGCAGCGAGCAGAGCGTCTTCGATCTCCCGCTCTCGGTCGGCCACGGTCGCGAGAACGCCGACGCGGTCCGCACGTGGGATCGCCTGCGCGCGCTCCGCGGGCGCGTCGCCGCCAGCACGGACCCACGCGACTTCGAAGCCCGCGTCGGTCTGACCGCTCTGCCCGCGATCACGAAGGAACTCGCCGCCCTGGGCGACGGCCTGCGCGAAGCGCTCGTCGTCTCGGAAGTCTCCCTCGGCGAATCCGAAGAAGGCGACGCCGAAGGCATCGGCACGCTCACGATATCCGCCGCATCCGGTGCAAAGTGCAAGCGCTGCTGGAAGTTCCGCGACTTGGGTACAAACCCGTCGCACGCGGAGATCTGCAGCGACTGCGCCCTGGTGGTCGCCGCTTCTGGAACCTAACGAAAGCACGCGATGTAGAGACGAGGGTTAGGCGAGGATGCGGTCTCTGAAGACGGACCAGGTTCCTTGCTCGATCGAGGTGCGGGCTTCGCGCATCAGGTCGTTCAGGAGGTAGACGTTGTGATACGAGAGCAGGCGCGGGCCGAGCATCTCGTTGCTCCGGAAGAGGTGCGAGAGATAGGCGCGCGTGTATTTGGTGCAGACGTAGCAGTCGCAGGTCGGATCGAGCGGCGTGAAGTCACGCGTGTACGTCGCGTTCTTGATATGGAACTCGCCGGCCCGCGTCATCGCACGCCCGTTGCGGCCGCAGCGGGTCGGGTAGACGCAGTCGAACATATCGATGCCGCACTCGACCGCCATCACGATGTCCTTGACCGTGCCGACGCCCATCAGGTAGCGCGGCTTATCATCCGGGAGCAGCGCGGCCGAGAAGCGGGCCGCGTGGTACATCTCTTCGCGGGTCTCTCCGACCGAGAGGCCGCCGATCGCGTAGCCTGGGAAATCGAGCTCGACCAGTTCGCCTGCGCTGCGCTCGCGCAGGCGTTCGTCGAGGCCGCCCTGCATGATCGCGAAGACCGCAGTCGCTTCCGGCTTCGTGCGCGCTACAGCGGCGCGCTTCGCCCAGGCGGTCGTCAGGCGAACCGATTCTTCCAGCTCCGCTTGCGTGGCGGGTAGTTTCACGCATACGTCCAGAACCATCGCGATGTCGACGCCGAGCGCTTCTTCGAACGCGATCACGGTCTCGGGGGTGAAGCGATGCATGCTCCCGTCGAGATGCGACTTGAACGTGACGCCGTCTTCGTCGAGCTTGCGTCGTTCTTGCAGGCTGAAGACCTGGAAGCCGCCGGAGTCGGTGAGGATCGGACCGTTCCAGTTCATGAACGCGTGCAGGCCGCCGGCGAGTTCGATCGTCTCGCGTCCGGGCCGGAGCCACAGGTGGTACGTGTTCGAGAGCAAGATCTGGCTGTGGGCTTCGCGGACTTCTTCGGGGGTGAGGCCCTTGACGGTGGCGGCCGTGCCGACCGGCATGAACGTCGGCGTCTCGACGACGCCGTGCGTCAACTCCAGACGCCCGCGGCGCGCGCTGCCGTCGTGCGCCAGCAGATCGAACTTCATTCTTCTTTTTTGCGGAGCAACTCACACGCAACGACGTATTCTTCGGGCGGGTCCTGTTCGAAGAACATCTCGGCTTGGGTGCGCGGATGACGGAACTCCAGTTTCCAGGCGTGGAGCGCTTGGCCGGCGAGCACGAAACGGTGTTCGTCGTGGCCGTAGACCGGATCGTTCACGATCGGATGACCGAGCGCGGCCATGTGGACGCGGATCTGATGCGTGCGTCCGGTCTCGAGACGGAAGAGCAGCTCGGCGTGCTTGGGCATGACCTCGCGCACCTCGTAGTGCGTGACGGCGTGCTTGCCACCGGCGATGATCGTGTACCTCAGGCGATTCTGAGGATCGCGCGCGATCGGGCCGTCGAGCCGGCCGCGGACGTGATCGGGCGTGCCGTGGACCAGCCCGAGATACTCGCGCTTGACCTCGCGGTTCTTCATCGCGATTCCGAGGAGCGAGAGCGACTCGTCGTTCTTCGCGACGACCAACAGGCCGGAGGTATCGCGATCGAGGCGATGGACGAGTCCCGCACGCATCTCTTCGCCCGGCAGAACCCCGGTATGCGCGAGCAACGCGTTCACCAGCGTGCCGCTGGTCGAACCGTGCGCGGGATGCGAGACCATGCCCGCCGGCTTGTTGACGACCAGCAGATCGGCGTCTTCGTAGACGATATCGAGGTCGATCTCTTCGGGCTCGACCGCGAGCGCGGTGCGCGGCGTGACTTCGTATTCGAGCGAGTCACCTTCGACGAGCGGATGGCTCGCCTTCACGGGCTCCCCGTTGACGCGCACGTTCCCGAGCCGGACCGCTTCGGCGACCAACGCGCGTGCCATGCCGGTCAAACGCGCGACGGCGACGTCGGCGCGCTTGCCGGCCTCGTCAGACCCGACGACGTGTGACAAGGCTTGAAAGGATCAAGAGAATGACCCCACTCGTGATGCAGGCGTCGGCGACATTGAAGATGTTCGGCCAGATGCGGAAGAAGTCGATGAAATCGACCACGGACTTGTAGTGCAGGCGATCGACGATGTTGCCGATCGCGCCGCCGACGATCATGCCGAACGCGATCCGCACGACCAGCGATTTGTGCGCGCTCTCCTTGAACGAGAACCAGAAGATCACCAGCACCAGTACGGCCATCGCGATCAACAGCATCATATTGCTGCCGAAGTAGCCGAACGCGCCGTGAGTGTTCTGCTCGTATGTCCAGCGGAGCAGGTTCGGGATCACGGCCACGCTCTGCCCGGGGAAGAAGTGGGCTACGACCCATTCCTTCGACCACTGGTCGAGCGCGATGACGATGGCGGCGACCATGGCGATGGTCGCAGTATCAGACTTTCGATTGAACAAAATGTGTGAACCACGGTGGGAGAAACTGGGTGAACCACCCAGCTACGAGTGAGAACGAGTGCGTCACGAGCACGAGCCCGACGATGACCAAGAACAGGCCGGAGACGAACTCGATCGCCGGCAAGAACCGC
>JALYSX010000015.1 GCA_030854585.1 Vulcanimicrobiota bacterium | reverse complement strand
CGACGATTGTCGCTGGCGGCCCTACTCTCGCTCGTCTTCCACGCGATCGCGATCCCACTGCTGATCTGGCTGTTGTTCTCGCACCTCCTGATCATCCCGCCGGCGCAGAAGCCCGAGCGCGTCTCGCTCTCGACGGTCGCCCGGATCGAACGGACGAACCGGCCGCTTCCCCCGAATATCCAGAAGCCGGTCGTCCAGCAGATCACGCAGCCCAAGCCCGAGCCGAGCTCGCGCCCGCCCAGCCGCGAACTGGCGAAGCAGTCGCCCAACGCTCAAAGCCAGCCGCCTAAGGCCGCCAAGCATCCGTCGACCGGCTCGAGCCTAGCCGAACAGGAAGCGCTGTTCGCAAAGGTCGCGCAAAGGCTCCACGCTGAGAACAATCCCCTCAGCGTCGCAACGCCGAACGGGCCGCCGGCAGCCACCCAGAAGCAGTTCATCAACGAGATGGGTCAGACGCATCAGACCACATACTTCGCGATCCTCACGCCGGAGAAGACCTGGAACGACGGCGACAAGCATTGCTACTACGTAAGCTACGCAATGCAGACGAATACCGGCGGCGAAGAGGACGGAGACATCCCGTGGCCGCTCTGCTATCCGAAGAACCACGATCCGATGCTCCCGCGCGACCGGCAACACTATCTCCCAGTACCCTTTCCACAGGACGGATACAAGGCGCCGCCCGGCACGTACATGGCCCGCTTCCTCAAGAGCATCTACGACGGCCACCCGGAGCCGTAGGCCTTAAGCGGCCTACTTCGGTGGAGGCGTTGCGAGCGCGGCCGCCATGCCCTTGAACGCCCAGTGGAAGCCCGCGTAGTTGGTCGATTTCTGGAAGAGACTGAAGTGGCTCGCGTCTTGGATGTACGTGATGTTCGGCGTGACGCCGAGTTGCCGCATGCGCGCGTCGAGCCGCAGGACGCCTCGTTCGAGGTGAAACGTGTCGAGCGTTCCGACCGCGACGTGGATGCGATCCGTCAAGGCCGTTCCGTAGATGGGCCATTCGCGCTCTATCTTGTTTGCGATGTCGTAGTGCGTTTCCCAATATGCGACGACGTCCGGATTCACACGCCCGGTCTTGTGATCGAAGAGCGGGACCGGTGCACCGTCCAGGCCGGCCGGACTGAAGACCGCGTCGAACGAGCCGAACTGACTCGAACGATAGCCCATCACGTCGGAACTGAGCACGAAATCGCGGAACGACATCACGTCCTTGCCGCCGGATCGCACCAGTTGCCA
This sequence comes from Vulcanimicrobiota bacterium, assembly GCA_030854585.1. Classification (GTDB taxonomy): domain Bacteria; phylum Vulcanimicrobiota; class Vulcanimicrobiia; order Vulcanimicrobiales; family Vulcanimicrobiaceae; genus JALYSX01. The sequence continues at coordinate 8,815 of JALYSX010000015.1, read as the reverse complement.
TGGATGGCCGTACGGGTCGACGTAGGCATTGTCGGCCGGCGTCGCGAGCAAGTCCGGGCCGGTGAAATCGTGGAAGTCGACCGGATCGGGCGCGCTCGACCAGGTGCCGCCGAAGAATTTCGGATACGCGACCTGAAGCCAGAGCGAGGCCCAGCCGCCGGACGAGTGTCCCCAGAGCAGACGATGCGGCGGCGTTCCGTCGATCGGAAACGCGCGTTCGATCGCGGGCACGAACTCGCGCACGAATGCGGCGCCCCACGGTCCGTTGGTCGCAGAGTCGGCGAACTGCGTGATGCCGCTCGGCGCAGATGAGTCGGTCACGACGATGATCGCGTGCAATCCGTCGGCCGACATCATGCCGCGCATGCGGTCGAAATTGAATCCGCCCGTCCAGGTTCCGCCGAAGCCGTTCTGCCAGTAGACGACCGGATAGCGCTTCGACGGATCGTAGCCGAGCGGCAACACGACGCTCGCGCGCAGATCGACCGGATGATGATAGAACGTCGAGAGCAGGGCGCTCCGCACCGTGAAGAATCGCACGGTCGCCGTCTGCACGAGCGCCTCCGCGGGGACCACGGTCGAGAGCTCGAGCTCGACCGCGGAACCGCGGCCGATGTGAACGCGCCGAACGGGACCGGTCAGGTCGCCCTGGCCGATCTCGTCGTACGTGTACATGCGGCGCACGTCCAGCAGCGCTTGCACGTCGTACGTGCCGGACGGCAGTGCGGCGAGCGACTTCGGGAATGTGGCGGCGTTTGCCGGGACGAAGATCGTCGCGCCCGCCGGGCTCGCGACGTCGAAGCCGACGAGCTGGAATCCGCCGGCGACGAAGCCGGGGTCGAGCGTTTTCGGCACCGGCACTTTGGTGTCGGTGACCAGCTGGATGAAGACCAGCATCCGTCCCTTGAGCGGAGCCTTCGCGGCGACGCCCGTCGGTGCGATCGAGAAGGTCGGAGCCGCACCGGCGCTCGCGGCCGTCATGAGCGCAAAAAGCACGAACGCGCCCAGCGGAGGCATCCGTCTCGAGCGGATACGCGCACTAGCGACGCCGACGAGTCCGAGGAGCACGTTGAACCCGATCTCGAGCGCCTCTGCCTCGAGGATCTTCGCGGGACTCATCTTCGGCGCGTTCGGTAAGATGAGCGACCCGACCGCAAGCGCTGCATCGACGATCGCTGCGATCAGGACGACGACGGAGGCGCCGCGCCAATCCCCGAGCGTGCGGGCCGAGAAGAATCCGATCCCGAGATAGACGAGGATATCGAGTGGCAAAAAGTATTGGGCGTTCCCGCCGATCTTCCCGAAGACGGTGGCAAGGAAGTAGACCGCGATGACCGTCAGGACGGCAAGTGCGACGGCCTTGAGTCGATCGATCATCGCGGTGCGTCCGATCGCGCGAAGCGCGCGCCGATGAGCGTACCGATCAACCCGATGATACCGTTGAAGACGATCCCGATCAGCGAACCCGCGATCATCATGCCCACCGGCAGATTCGGAACCGAGCCGGGATCGACCGCGTGCATCATCAGCATGCCGAGCGGCATCTCCACGAGGGCCACGATCATCACCACGCCGAGGCCATCGCGCCACGTGCCCAAGCGCCGCCCGGCGAAGAATCCGATGGCGAGGTACAGCAGGACGCCGAGGATGCCGATCCAGCGCACGCCGGCGCCGTTCGCCTTGAACGCATATGCCCCGACGGCCTCGAAGACGAGCACCGCGACCAGTCCGATCGCCGCTAGTTTGACTTGACCTTTCAACATCGCTTCCGTTTCCATCAGTGGAAGTTGTGTGCGCGAACGCCTTCGGTGAGTCCTTGGTCGTCGAAGGCGTGGATGTTGATGGCGATTAGGTCGATGCATCCGCTTCCTTTTTGCAGTTTGCCTTCGACTACGAGGGTGCTCGAACTGCGGATCACGCGACGGTAGGTCTCGTAGATATCCGGGCGGACGATCACGTTGACCAGGCCCGTCTCGTCCTCGAGGGTGAGGAAGACGAAGCCTTTGGCGGTGCCGGGACGTTGGCGGGTGATGACCATGCCGCCGACCTTGCAGACCAGGTGATTCGGCGCGGCGTTCAAATGCGATGCGGGCAACACGTTCTGCTTCTGCAGGGCGGCGCGCAGATGCGCGATCGCTTGCGGGCCGGGGGTGACGCCGGTCGACCAGAGATCGAAGGCGGTCTGCAGTTTTGGTGAGACTTTCCCGAACTCGGCCTTCGGCTCGTGGACGTCCATCAACTTGCCGAGTTCCCCGCGGGCTTCGCGCTCGTCGAGCGCGCGCAGTGCCCACATCGCTTCGCGACGCGAACGAAACCACGGGTCGAACGCGCCCGAGACGGCCAGGTTCTCCATCGCGTCCTTTTCGAGTTTCGTGCGCTGAGCGAACGCCAGGATGTCTTCGAACGGTCCCGCACCCAGCGCCGCTTGCAGACGCTCGGTCTGCCCGGAACCTAAGCCGCGTACGAGATGGAAACCCAACTGTAACGCGCCGCTCGGATCGACGAACGAAAGATACTCGCTTGCGTTGACGGCGATCGGCTTCACCTTGACGCCGTGGCGCTTGGCGTCGTTGACCAGCACTTCGGTCGAATAGAACCCCATCGGTTGCACGTTCAGGATCGCGGCTGCGAAGATCGCGGGGAAGTGACACTTCACATACGCCGAGGCATAGGCGAGCAGCGCGAAGCTGGCGGCGTGCGACTCCGGGAAGCCGTAGTCGGCGAAGCCTTCGAGCATCCCGAAGAGCTTCTCGGCCGCCTCGCGATCGATGCCGCTACGGACCATGCCATCCATCAGCATCGGATAGATCTCGCGCATCCGTTCGTGCGAACGCTTATGCCCCATCGCGCGCCGGAGTTGATCGGCCTGTCCGGGCGAGAAGCCGGCCGCTTCGATCGCGAGGCGCATCCCCTGTTCTTGGAAGAGCGGCACGCCCATCGTACGTTCGAGCACAGCTTTGAGCTTGGGGTGCGGATAGGTGACCGGCTCCAGACCCTCGCGCCGGCGCAAGAAAGGATGCACCATCTGCCCCTGGATCGGTCCGGGACGGATGATCGCGACCTGCATGACGATGTCGTAGAAACAGGTCGGCTTCATACGCGGGAGCATCGACATCTGTGCGCGCGATTCGATCTGGAAGACGCCGATGGTGTCGGCCTGCTGCATCATCGCGTAGGTGGGTGGATCGTCGGCGGGGATGGTGTGGAGGGCGAGCTCGTGCTTGTGCACGCGCTCGTGGAGCGAGAACGCTTCGCGGAGTAAGGCGAGCATGCCGAGGCCGAGGAGGTCGATCTTGATGAGGCCGAGTTCTTGGAGGTCGTCTTTGTCCCATTGGATGATCGTGCGATCGCGCATGCTCGCCCATTCGACCGGGGCGACGCGCACGAGCGGATCGCGCGTGATCACCATGCCGCCGGAGTGGATCCCCATGTGACGTGGAAAGCCGTCGATGCGACGACAGAACGCGTAGAGCCGTTCGGCGATCTCGCCCTGCACCGGCGGCGCGATCTGCGGATCCGGATCGGGTGCGATCATGTGCGCCTGCGTGCGCGAGGCGTAGATGTTCGAGCCGGCATCCAAATCGCGACGCTTGCGGACCGCTTCGGTCAAGTGCGCGTCGGTCTCGGCTTCCACGCCCATCGCGCCGGCGAGCGATTCGTGCGCATCGTACTCGCGGCCCACCGCATCCACCTGATCGAGCGTCAGGCCGAGCGCCTTGCCGACGTCGCGGATCGCCGAGCGGGTGCGATAGGTGATCACCTCGGCCGCCATCGCCGCGTTGCTTCGGCCGTAGCGCTCGTAGACGTACTGGATCACCTTCTCACGGTCTTCGTGCGCGAAGTCGATATCGATATCCGGGATCTCTTGCCGCTCCTCGGACATGAAGCGTTCGAAGAGCAGATCCATCCCGACCGGATCGACGGCGGTGATACCGAGCGCGTAACAGACCGCGGAGTTCGCCGCCGAACCGCGCCCCTGGCAGAGCACGCCGAGCTCCGCGGCCGCGCGCACGATATCCCAGACGATCAGGAAGTAGCCGGCCAAGTCGACCTTTGCGATGATGCCGAGTTCGTACTCCAGCTGCCGCTCGACGTTAGACGGTAACGGCGTACCGTAGCGACCGGCCGCGCCTTCTGCGACGAGTTCGCGTAAGTAGCGCTGACGCGTCGTGCCCTCGGGCACCGGAAAGAGCGGGAACTGGCCGGTCTGCCGCTCGAGCCGGAACGCGCATCGCGCCGCGATCTCGAGAGTCGCCTCGATCGCATCGGGGTAGGCGCGGAAGACCCGGCGCATCGCGCGCGCATCCTTGAGATGATACTCGGCGTTCGGACGGAGCAGCATCTCCGCGCGTGCCTGCACGAGGTCCGTCTTGTGCTTGACGCAGGCGAGCACGTCGCCGAGCTGTGCGTCCGTTTTCTTTGCATACGCGACCGCATTGGTCGCGACGTAGGGCACGCGCAACCGCCGCGCGAGCGCGACGATCCGCTCGCAGCGCTCCGCGTCGTCATCCGTGAGATGGTGTTGGAGTTCGAGATAGTAGCGTTCGCCGAAATGCTCGCGCATCTGCGCGACCGCCGTCTCCGCCGGAAGCGCGCCGCCAGAGAGCGCGATCAGACCATCGGTGCGACCGGCGAAGTCGTCTATCCGCAGACGCGCATCGCGCTTGGCGCCGCGCATCTGTGCGATCGAGATCAGTTCGCAGAGATTCGCATAGCCGCCGGCGTTCTCGACCAGCAGCACCACCCGGCTGGCGTCTTCGTAGGTACACTCGCAGCCGACGATCGCCGCGACCTTGTTCGCGCGGGCGGCGCTCGCGAATCTGACCGCGCCGTAGAGGCCGTCGCGATCGGTCAGGGCGATCGCCGCAAGTTCCAGCTCGGCGGCGCGCGCGATCAGTTCTTCGGGATGCGAGGCGCCTTCCAGAAAGGTGAAGTTCGACCAGGCATGCAGTTCGGCATAGCCGCGCATTCCATCGGCGCGCGCTAGCGCGCGAGCCAGGCGCGCAGCATGCGCAGGTCCAACGACTTGATCAGCTGCGGGCAGTCGCCCGAGCAGAGATGCATCCCGCGGACCCGGTCGCGCATGCGTTCGCGCTCGGCCCGGAAGTACGTCTCGATCGCGGGCGCGAGCAAAAACCGTTCGTTCTCCACACGCAGGTGGACGAAGCGCCGATGGGCTTCGCGCTCGGCCTCGGGCTCGCCGATGAAGCAAGCCTGCAGGCGCAAACCCGCACCGTACTCCGGGCGCAGTTCGCGCAGACGCCGGGTCGGATGTTCCGAAAAGCCGATCTTGACGGCGCGCGCGTCGATCCGCATCAGGTAGACGAAGCCGAAGTTGAAGCCGGCGAACTCTTCGAGCGGCGAAAGAATATGCTTGGTACGATCCATCTCGCCGCTGCCGAGCCAGGCCGCCGCCGCCCGCTGAAACCGTTCGCACGGGCTGACGTGGGGAACGGCTTCAATCATACGAGCCACGTAGGTACCACTTCTGGCCCTGGCGGTAGATGCGGTAGAGCGCGCCCCCGTCGAGCAGGACGTCGTACTCGTCCCGGACCAGCGGCACCGAGAACCAGTTCTCCTCGATCCGCCACGGGCCGGTACATTCGAGCACCGCGCGCGGCGGCGAGCCGACGAACGCCGGCGCACCGGCCGCCAGCCGGACCGCGATCTCGCGGACTTCGAGCAGTTGCAACTGGGGCACGACCATCGCGCTGAACGGTGTCGGCGGCGTGTCCTTGGACGGCATCGAGAACGGTTCGTAGGCGAACTGCTCTTCGAGCGCATAGGCACGAACGCCACGGGCTTGACGCGCCGGTTCGCCGAGGGCGGCTTCCAGGCGCGCGAGCGTGACCGCGATCGTCTGCGGATCCAGATCGTCCGCGCTACGGAAGAGCGGCAATGCCTCCCCCGCTTCTTCTAATCGGAGCGCGCGTACGCGCAGACCGACGACCGGCGATTCAAAGGTGACGCCTTGGAGATTCGCGCGCAACACGTCGAGCATCGCTCGCGCTTGCGCGGTCGGCTGAGCGAGCCCGATCTCGCGAACGCGTTCTTCTCCGTTCTCCAACTCGAGTTCGATGCCGAGCGCACCCGCGCGTTTCCCCAAGCATTCCATATCCGCACATACCCGGTCGATAAGTACGCGTAACGCGAACACCACCTGAGCTTCGACCTCGGCCGTGCCTTCGCCGAAGAGCGTCGCTTCGATCGCGACCGCATGCGCGCGCGGTAGGAACGGCGTGCGATCGATGCCGCTCGCGCGCTCGTGCCAGGTCGCGCCCGCGCCACCGAAGCGTCGCACGAACGGACCGTACGGCAGGGCCGCGAGTTCGCGGAGCGTGCGGATGCCGAGCAGTTGCAAGCGTTCGAGCGCGCGCGCATCGACGCCGAGGACGCGCAGGGGAAGCGACGCGACCCGCGCGCGTTCGCCGCCTTCGCGACAGATGGTTCCATCGGCGACCAGTGCGGCCGCGCGCGCCACGAATTTGTTCGAAGCGAACGCCGCGCGCACGGGCAGACCGAAGGCCGCAAGCGCCCGACGCGCGCGCGAGAGATAGTCGTCCGGCGTTCCAGGCACGCCCGCCATCTCGAGGAAGGCGACGCCCGGTTCCTCGCCGTCGACCAACGGCGAGACCGCATCGAGCGCATCGAGCAGATCGTCCCAGAGCGCGCGGGCACGAGCCGCATCGTGCACCAGCACGCGCGCGCCGTGCGCGGCCGCCGAGGCCTGCGCAATCGTCTGCCCGACGCGCGCGCCGGATTCGTAGGCGCGGCCGTCGATCGCGATCGCGCGCCCGCGTTCGCGCCTATCCGCAAGCAAGGTCGGCGCATCGCTCGGCTCCGCATCGAGCAGCGCGACCGCCAGCGGGTAGTCCGGAATCGTCACGCAAAGGAGCATCGGATCAAGCCTTCCGGAACGACGGCGCGTTCGCGAACGGACGTGTCGTCGCTGCGTTCGATCGCGCGGACGAGCGCGTTCCCGCCAGGACGGCCGTAGCGATGTTTGAGCACGTGTGCGCGCACGTCGTAGCCGACCAGTCGCGCGAAGACGCCGCCCGCTCCGCTCACCAACACCCGGTCGAGTACACAACGCAGGCGAGTAGCGGAGAAAGCGGCGAGTTCGGCGCTCGCGCAGAGACCGAGTGCGAGGACGAGCGCACCGGCTTTCTGGGCGAGTCCCGCCAAGCGCGCCCAGACCTGGGTGCGCAAGGCGACGGCGGGCATCAGCACCACGCTGAAGGCACGCGATCGCAGAAGAATATCGGCGGCCCGTGCGATCCCGATCGCGCTCCGCGCCGGGACGATCAACAACCGCTCCAAGCGCACCCCGGCCCGGGCCAGGGCCGGCGGGAAGAGATCACCCGCGTCGATGACTGCGGCCAGGCCATGCGCGGTCGCCTGGGCCAACAGCCGGGCGGCGATCGCCATCCGGCCCGAGCCACCCTCGAGAGCCACGATCGTGCCCCGGGCCAAGCCGCCCCCGAGGACGCCGTCGAGCGCTTCGATTCCGCTCGAGACGAGCTTACCGGCAAGCTCGATCCGGCCCGCTTCGGCGCGTGAAGCCAGCTCCGATTTGAGCGCCGCAAAGGCCGCAAACCGGTCGATATGAAGGACGGAGACACGAGCAAGAGCCGACATGGGAGAGTAATCGTAGTCGAACATATGTTCGATGTCAATCTCCGCCTGCTGGGCGCTCGCCCACCACGTCATCAGCGTCTCGCTTCAGCGTTGTCCGCGCGACTCCAGCGCGCATCACGCCAACGCAACTCAAAAGCTTGAGAGAGCGGATCGGGCTCGCCCTCGGCCTTGCATAGGGAACGCCCGCCTGCTCGCTAACGTTCTCCGACTATGAGCACGCCGCTTCTTCTTAGGTTATCGGCGGCGCGCGGCCCGATTCAGGGTTTGGCGGACAGCGAGGGCGACGGCTTCGGCGAGGGCGAGGTCGGTGGGGCGGCCTTGGGTGGCGCGACGTGTTGACTCCAAGGGAGCCGCCAGGTGAACAGCCACTGACGCGGCGAGAGCGGACTGCTGGCAAAGGCGAACGACCCGCCTCCGACCACCGGGATCGGATAGGCGCCTTGATAGACCGTGAAGAGTCCGCTACGCGTACCGAAGATGTTCGATTCGACCAGCGTGAACGTTCCGCCGGTCTTCGATTGGAATACGAGCCCGGTATTATAACTCGTGTAGGCCGACAGGTTGCGCGAATTGTTCGCGGAGCTGAACTGCGCGTTGATCAGCCATTCGAGGCGCGCGCGGGGGAGCGTCCCGTCTAGCGTCAATCCGGCCGTGTAGAGGGGCCGATGCGGCAACTGCCTGCCGATCGCATAAAAACTATTGGGAGCTTCCAATCGCGGATCGAGCGAGGTAAGGTACGCGCGACCGTAAGCGAAATTGGGGAGCGCGAAGAGGCTGTGCCCGATCGGAATGCGCCCCGAGAACGTGCCGCCCTCCGTGGCCTGCCCCAGTCCGGCGATTGCCTGCTGGACGTAGATCCGATCGGTCGCAAACGGGATCGCGCCGCAATACGAGGAGGAGTTCCAGACGCTCTGCAGTCCGGCGAGATACGCAGACAGTCCACCGGGAAAGAGCGAAGACGGCTCGGCCAGGATCGGCACGGCGGCATACATCGCCTGACCGTGCGCGTTCTGCCGATAGAGCTGAAGGTTCAGGCTTCCGCCCTTGAACGTGTGCAACCAGGAGAGGCTGTAGTTGACCGCGGATTGGCGCCCGTTCGGGTCCGTCGGGCCGTTCACGAAGATCGAGCGGTTGTAGCAGTCGTATGCGGCGCTATACGGATCGCCGACGATCGACG
>JALYSX010000060.1 GCA_030854585.1 Vulcanimicrobiota bacterium | reverse complement strand
GTGGTGTCGCGCGAGGTGAGCAAGAGCACGGGCGTGGCGATGCCGGCGGCACGCGCGGCGCGCACGATGGTCGGCCCGTCTCGTCCGGGCAGATTCCAATCGATGATCGCACCGTCGTAGTCGCCGGTCTCGAGATGGAGCGCGCCTTCCGGACCGGTTTCGACCGCGTCGACCACGTGACCCTGTTCGGTCAATCCGCGGTGCAGCACGTCGCGCAGCGCTTCATCATCCTCGACGACGAGCAGTCGCACAACCCCTAGCCGCGCTCCGCGACGAAGCGAGCGGCGCTCGCCTCCGGGATGATGTCGGCGGCGCGCGCGCGATCGAACAGCTCGGTGACCGCGGCGATACCGGTCTCGCCCAAGTCGGCGCTGAACTCGTTGACGTAGAGGCCGATGTGTTTGCGCATCACCTCGTCGTCCATCTCGAAAGCGTGTTCGCGCACGAACGGCATGATCGCCGCGTCGTCGGCGCGCGCGAATGCGAGGCTACGCCGGATCGCATCGTCGATCATTTGCGCGTCGGCGTCCGAAATGTCGTCGCGTACCAGGATCGCTCCTAGCGGAATCGGCATGCCGGAGGCCTTCTCCCACCATTCGCCCATATCGGCAACGCTGACGAGGCCGGCGGCTTCGTACGTGAAGCGCGATTCGTGGATGATCAGGCCCGCTTCGACATGCCCTTCGGCGACCGCGGAGACGATCGTATCGAAGCGCATCTGGATCGCGTGCGGCCGCATGCCCATCGCGAGTTGGAGCAACATGAACGCCGTCGTGCGTTCGCCCGGGATCGCGATCAGCTTGTCGCGGTACGCCTCGATGTCCGTGGGCGCTCCGGGGCGGGTGACCAACAGCGGTCCGCATCCGCGCCCGAGCGCACCGCCGGAGCGGAGGATGCGATAGCGGTCCATCAGATAGGGGATCGCACCGTAACTGACCTTCGTCAGCGCGTAGCGCGCTTGGGCCGCGTCGGTGTTGAGCTCTTCGATGTCTTCGTAGGTGACTCTGACCGTCGGCGCATCCGACAACAAGCCGTTGGTCAGCGCTGCGAAGATGTACGTGTCGTTCGGACAGGGCGAGTAGGCGAGTTCGTAGGCGGCGTCGATCAACGCGGCACCGTCAGGGTGAGCAGCGCGCCGAGGACGCGTTGCAGGCCGGTGACGCCGGCGTTGAAATCCCAACGGCTCTGGGTGCGGTCGCCGACGCGATTGGAGATGCCCCGCACTTGGATCGCCTTCACGCCCGCGATCTCGGCCGCACGCAGAACGGCAAAGCCTTCCATGCTCTCGGTCTGTGCGCCGCGCTGCGCGAGACGCACCGCGGTCGCTTCGGTTGCGGTGACGCGCGCGACCGTGGCGCCACGTTGCGCTGCGAACCCGAGTTCCACGAGATTGTCGACCATCGCCAGGTCGGAGGAGGCGCGACCGTGTGTCCGGAGGCCGTCGGGGAGCAGAAGCGGCTCGCCGGTCTCGAGGTCGAGCTCGAACGCGTCCTCGCTCACCACCACGCCGTCGCCGATCGCGGCGCCGCCGTCGAAGGCACCCGCGATGCCGGCGTTGATGACGAGGGCGTAGGGACTCTGCGCGAGCGCGCGCGAGACGTTGGCGGCGGCATCGACCGGGCCGACCCCGGTGACAAGCACCTCTACGTGCGGCTGCGGCTCCAAGAACGCGAGTTCTTTGGCGACCGCGCAGACGATAAGAATCACAGGCTATCGTACTCCCATGTACTTATGCGTCTGCAGAGAGATCTTGAAACGTTTCGGATGGGCTTTCGCGTAGGCGACCGCAAGCGCTACGTTGCTCGGCTTGTTGCCTTCCGGTTGGAGCAGAACGATCGATTGACTTGTGAAGAGCGGGAGATGTTCTTCGGGTACGCGACCGTCAACGATCAACTTGGCTTCGCTCGCGCGCTTGGCCATCCGCGGGTCGACGCGTTCCTTCGGCGATACGCAGAGCCAGACGTCATCCGGCAACTCGGTGAAGATGGTGCCGTTCGATTCGATGTGCACGCGGCGTCCGTCGGCGCGGAGCGATTCGATCAGCGCAAGCGTTGCGGCCTGCGCGAGCGGCTCGCCGCCGGTCAGGATGACCATCGGGCACTCGCCGCCCTCGGCGCGCACGCGCGCGACGACCTCGTCGACGCTCGCGACGAACTTGAGGGCGTAGTCGGTGTCGCAGAAGTCGCAGGCGAGATTGCAGCCGGCCAGGCGCACGAAGACGGCGGGCGTCCCGGCCCACGTGCCCTCGCCTTGGACGCTATAGAAGATCTCGGCGAGTTGGAGCGTCACGACACGTCGGCGCGGGTGAGGACGGCCTGCGAGGAGGCGGTCTCCCACAGGACGATCTCGTCGAGGTTCTCCAGGTGCGGGATCAGGCGGTCCCAGATCCAGAGCACGATCCGCTCGGCGGTCGGATTCTCGATCAGGTCGTTCAGGGTCTGATGGTCGAGCACGTCGATCGCGTAGTGGCGGACGGCGGTCTTGATCGTGTCGAAGTCCTCGACCATGCCGCGGGCCGGGCCATCCGCCTGGAGCGGGCCGCTGATCGCGACCTCGAGCCGGTACGAGTGTCCGTGCATCCGGGCGCACTTGCCGGGATGGTGCGGCAGCACGTGGGCCGCCTCAAAACGAAAGTGTTTGCGTATCTGCATGGAATCTTCAAGGACATGGTTCTAAGGACAAATCGCGACAGCCTGGTGATGTCGGCCGTGAGCGGCGCGATCGCGCCTTCGCTGCTCAACTCCGGCATCTATGACGTCAGCTTCGAGGGCGCGGCCCTGATCGTGCCGAGCGTCGGCGGGATCACGCCCAACGTCCGGGTCGGCGACTCGGCCTTCGCGTTCGTGGGCGACCACGTGGAACCGGGCGTCAGCGTACGCCACGCCGACGACAAGATCAATCTCGCGTTCACGGTCCTGGGCTGCGTCGGCAACGAAGCGGTGGTCACCTCGGGCGACGCCAAGGGCGCGACCGGGCGGGTGACCGGCAAGCACGGCGGCGTCGAACACGTGATGATCGACTTCACCCCCGAGATCATGCGCAAGATGACGATCGGCGACACGATCCAGGTCTGGGGCATCGGTCTCGGCCTGAAGCTGGAGGATGCGGGCGACGTGCGCGTGTTCAACGCCGATCCGGCTCTTCTCGACGCCTGGGGCTTAAGCGTTGCGAACGGCCGAGTGGCCGCGCGCGTCGCGAAGACGATTCCGGCTGCGGTGATGGGCTCGGGACTAGGACGCGCGACCGTCGCGCGCGGCGACTACGACATCCAGACGTTCGACGATGCGACGGCAGAGCAGTACGGCCTGCGCGACCTGCGCCTCGGCGACATCGTCGCGATCATGGACGCCGACAACAGCTACGGACGCATCTACCGGACGGGCGCGATCAGCGTCGGCGTCGTCGTCCACGGCAGCAGCTTCGTCGCGGGGCATGGGCCGGGCGTGACCACCTTGCTCACCAGCGCAAGCGGCGCGATCGACGTGACGGTCGATGCAAAAGCGAACCTCGCGGACATACTGAAGCTACGCTAGCGATGGCCTAAATGCCAACCGTGCTTCTCGCACTCGTAGGGCGCGAGTCGCACGGTGGTCTTGGGGATGGCTTTCTCGGCTTGTTTTTTCGTCGCGAAGGCGGCTTTGGGCGCGCCGGTCTTGTTGTAACACGATCGGGGGCCGCCGGATTTGCGCTCTGCCATGGTTATCGCGTCTCGATGCGCCGTGCCTACAGCGAGCCCGTCGGCCCCATGGCTTCGAGGCGTTTTTTCAGGTCGGCTAGGAAGCCGCTGGCGACGTAGCCGTCGACGACGCGGTGGTCGAGGCTCAGGCATGAGTTCATCATGTGACGGATCGCGATGGCGTCGTCGGCGGTGACGATCGGTTTCTTGACGACCGTCTCCATGGTGACGATGCCGGCTTGACCGGCGTTGATGATCGGGGCCGAGGCCCACGAACCGTTCGCGCCGTTGTTGTTGACGGTGAACGTGCCGTCGCGGACATCGTCGGCGGTCAGCTTGTTCTTGCGGGCGCGGTCGATCAGGTCGCCCGCGGCGATCGCGAGGCCCTTGATCGAGAGCTTGTCGGCGTTCTTGATGACCGGCACGACCAGGTTGGTCGCGAGGCCGATCGCGATGCCGACGTTCACGTCCTTGTTGACGTGGATGCCCTCGGGAACGAACTTCGCGTTCATCAGCGGGAAGCTCGCGATCGATTCGACCACCGCGCGGATGAAGAAGGGCAGAAGGGTGAGCTTGTAGCCGGTCTCGGCCTCGAAGCGATCCTTTTCGCGAGCGCGCCACTTCCAGACGTTGCTGACGTCGACTTCCACCATCGACCAGGCGTGCGGGGCGTTGTGCTTGGACTCGACCATCCGCTCCGCAATGATGCGGCGCGAGGTGGTAAGCGGAATCGTCGTGCCGGGTACCGGATTGCCGTACGACGTCTGACCGGTGCGCGGCGCTGCGACCGGCGGCGGTGCGGCGGCGCCGAAGTTCGTACCGACGGCGATCGACTGCGCGACCGCAGCGGCCGGACCCATGCTCGCGGCGGTGACGACGTCCTGCGCGGTCACGCGGCCGTTCGTGCCGGTACCGGCGACGTTACGGATGTCGACGCTATGTTCGCGCGCAAGACGACGCACGGCGGGCGAGACACCGCGCAGAGCTTCGGCAGGCGTGCCGATCGACGCCGCGGCGTGACCGTTGCTCGATGCCGGCTTTGGCGACGACTGCGGGATGTTGAAACCGGGCACCGGCTCGGCGTTGGCGCTAGCGGCCATCGCATCGGGCGTCGACGGCGGCGCGGATGCGCTTGCGGGAGCCGAAGAACCGGCCGAAGCGACGTCGTCGATGATCGCGATCGGCGTTCCGGTCGGAACCGTCGTGCCTTCTTGCACGAGCAGTTCTTTGATCACGCCGGTCACCGGCGCCGGAACTTCCGAATTCACCTTGTCCGTCGAGACCTCGACGAACGCTTCGTACTTCTCGACGCTGTCGCCGGGCTGCTTGAGCCACCGCTCGACGGTACCCTCGGTAACCGTCTCGCCGAGCTGCGGCATGGTAATCGTGGTCGCCATTTAGAATTTCACCATTTCGCGCATCGCGTCGGCCATCAAGGCGGGCGACGACATGTATTCGTGTTCGAGCGGTTCGGCGTAACCCATCGCCGGGACGTCGGGCGCGCACAGACGCCGGATCGGCGCATCCAGATCGAAGAGCGCTTCTTCGGCGACCATCGCCGAGATCTCAGCGCCGATGCCACCGAACTTGTTGTCTTCGTGGATTATCAGCAGCTTGCGCGTCTTGCGGACCGAGTCCAGGATCGCGTTCTTGTCCATCGGGCGGATCGAACGCAGGTCGATCACTTCGACCGAGTGGCCTTCGCTCTCCAACTGATTGGCGGCGTCCAGCGCCCAGTGCACGTAGAGACCGTACGAGACGACCGTCAACTGCGTGCCGACCTTCTTGACGTCGGCCTTGCCGAGCGGAATCGTGTAGTGACCTTCGGGCACTTCGCCCTTGATCAACCGGTACGTCTTCTTGTGTTCGAGGAAGAGCACCGGATCCGGATCGTCGATCGCGGCGTTCAACAGACCCTTGACATCGGCCGGGAACGAGGGCGCGACGATCTTCAAGCCGGGCACGTGATAGAAGAGCGCTTCGATCGAGACCGAGTGCGAGAGCGCGCCGCGCACGCCGCCGCCGTAGGGCGTTCGGATCACGAGCGGACAGGTGTACTCGCCGTTGCTGCGATAGCGCGTCTTGGCGGCTTCGCCGACGATCTGGTTGAACGCGGGGTAGATGAAGTCGGCGAACTGGATCTCGGCGATCGGGCGCAGGCCCTCCATCGCCATGCCGACGGCGATGCCGACGATGCTGGCTTCGGCGATCGGCGTGTCGATCACGCGATCGGCGCCGAACTCCGTGATGAAATCTTTGCTGATCAAGAAGACGTTGCCGCGGGCGCCGACGTCTTCGCCGAGGATCAACGTCCGGTCGTCGGCTTTCATCGCGTCGTAGAGGGTCGCGCGGACCGCCTCGACGTTGTTCATCACTGCCACGGCTGCCAGGCTCCTTCGTAGAGATGTTTGTAGAGGTCTTCAGCCGCGGGATACGGCATCGCTTCCGCGCGATCGGTCGCTTCGTTGGTCTCGCGAAGGATCTCTTTCTTCATCGCATCGACGTCCGCGGTCGTCATGATGCCCGCGTCGATCAGCACGGTCTCGAACTTCGGGACCGGGTCGAGCTTGCGATGTTCGGTGACCTCCTCGCGCGTCCGATAGGTCATGTCGTTGTCGTCGGTCGAGTGCGCCAGGAAGCGATAGCACGTTCCTTCGAGCAGGGTCGGGCCGCCGCCCGAGCGGGCGCGGTCGAGCGCTTCTTTCACGTTGGCGTACGTCTCGATCGGATCGAAGCCGTTGAAGCGCCGGCCGGGCATGCCGTAGCCTTCGGCGCGCTTCCAGATCTCGGGCTGGCCCATCTGCAGTTCCAATGGCGTCGAGATCGCCCATTCGTTGTTCTCGACCAGCATCACGATCGGCAGCTTGTGGATCGAAGCGAAGTTCATCGACTCGTGCCACTCGCCTTCGCTGGTCGTGCCGTCGCCGCAGGTGACCAGGACCGCGCGACCGGCTTCTTTGCGCATCTTCATCGCGTACGCCGCGCCGACCGCGTGAGGGATGTGCGCCGCGAGTATGGACGAAAACGACATCAGGCCCGCACGTTTGGACGAGTAGTGGTTCGGAAACTGACGGCCGCCGTTATGATCCTCGGCGCGCGCGAAGAGCGAGAGCAGGATCTCATAGGGCGTCAGGCCGATGCCGATCGCCAAACCCAAGTCGCGATAGTACGGCGCGAGAATATCTTTCCCGCGTTCGAACGCCATCGCGGCCCCGGCTTGGATGGCTTCGTGGCCTTCGCTCCCGAGTGCGAACGGGACCTTGCCTTGGCGATTGAGTTGGAAACCGCGATTGTCCAACTGCCGCTGCTGCAGCATATTGCGGAACATCGCGCGCAACTGGTCGTCGGTCAGCCCGCGCTTATCCAGCGCGGCGCTCCCCTTCGTGTCGGTCTTTGACATGCTCTTCGTTCCTATGAAGTGGTTAAGGCTAGCGCCAGGGCTCGTGCCCGTCGGCGTACACGTTCTCGGTCAGGGTTGCCGGGTCGGCATACGGCATCGCCTCGGCGGCGTCCGTTGCTTCGTTCGCTTCCTTCAAGACCGATTGCTTCAAGGCGTCCAGGGTCGCCTCCGTGAGGATTCCCCGTTCGAGCAGGATCCGCTCGAAGCGGGGGACCGGATCGTTCTTGCGGTGCTCCTCGACCTCTTCGCGGCTCCGGTAGGTCCGATCGTCGTCGTCGGTCGTGTGGGAGAGGAAGCGATAGCACTTGCCCTCGACTAGGGTCGGCCCGCCGCCGACTCGAGCGCGCTCCATGGCCTCGGCCACCGCCTCATAGCAAGCGACCGGGTCCATGCCATCCACGATGACGCCCGGGATGCCGTAGCCGGTGGCCCGTTTGGCGACGTCGGGCTGACCCATCTGCTTGGAGAGCGGGGTCGAGATCGCCCACTCGTTGTTCTCGCAGAGAAAGACGATCGGGAGGCGGTGGACGGCCGCGAAGTTGAGCGATTCGTGCCATTCGCCCTCGCTCGTACAGCCGTCGCCGAAGGTCGCGAGCACGGCGCGTCCGTTCTCTTTGCGGAGCTTCATCGCATAGGCTGCGCCGACCGCGTGAGGTAGCTGGGCCGCGATGATCGAGGAGATGGTGTGGATGCCGAGCTTCTTGCTCGCATAGTGATGCGGGAACTGGCGGCCGCCGTTGTGATCGGCGGCGCGGGCGAAAAGCGAGAGCATCACTTCCATCGGCGTCAGGCCGACGCCGAGGGCGAGCCCGAGGTCGCGGTAGTACGGGCACAGGATGTCGCTGCCGCGTTTGAAGGCCATCGCGGCGCCCGCCTGGACCGCCTCGTGGCCTTCGCTTGCCGAAGCGAACGGGATCTTGCCCTGGCGGTTGAGCGCGAAGCCGCGGTTCTCCAGGGTCCGCTGCGCGGTCATCACGCGTAACATCGCGACGAGCTGCTCGTCGGTCAGCGCGGGGACCTTGGTCGTGGAAGTCACGAGTCGCGTTATCGCCCGCTCCCCGGTCCGAATCCTGCGACGGAAGCGGACAAGCAGCCACCGCGCCCTCATGCCTACGATGGCGAGCGTGGCCCCCGGGGACCGCCGAGCGCGCCACTCGTATAGCAAGGTCGACCTGTCCGCGTAACAAAATAGCCGGGTCGTGAAGCATCGTTCTCTTTTGTCCGCCGATTGGGTGCGGCGGTGATCGCCATCCCCAGCGACGATCTGGTCCGGTATCGCCGGCACTTCCACGCGCATCCCGAACTCTCGCTCGTCGAGTTCGAGACGGCCAAGTATCTCGAAGCGGAACTGCGCGCGTGCGACTTCGACGATCTGCGCACTGGCATCGCCGAGACGGGCTTGCTCGCGACGCTGGTCGGCGGTCGGCCGGGCCCGGTGACGCTGTTGCGCGC
>JALYSX010000410.1 GCA_030854585.1 Vulcanimicrobiota bacterium | reverse complement strand
ATCCCATGTCGCGCGCATCCGGATACTTGTTGTCGCGGATGCCGCAGTAGCTCGTCGACGAGCACGCTTCACCTTCGTGGTTGGGATCGGACGCATCGGCTAACGGTCCCATGATGTCGCTTCCGGGCGACAGCATCGCGAAAAGACGAAACGGCATACCGTCCTTGGTGCCGCGCGGGACGAGCATCGTGTACGGCCAGCCGCAATCGCACCAGTCCTGGGTCGGGCTGTCGCTCGGTCCCGCACCACTGGTCGGCGTGAGATCTTTTGGGCGCAAGGCCGGTTTACGGACCACCGAGGCTTGGTCCGACGCGCGAAGGACGATCGCCGCTTCGCCGGGCGCGAGCGAGACGACGAGCTTGTCCATCTCGATCCAAGCCTGGCGGTCGTCGACGTGCTGCTCGGGAGCGATGAAGATCCGCAGTGCGACTTCGTTGTTACCCGGTGCCGCGCTGAGATTGCGGATCGGGATGGCGTAGTAGAAGTCGTCGTGCGAAACGTAACGGATCTCGACCGCGAGCGGCCGGCCGTGCTCGTCATCGACGTCGAACGTTCGCGTGAGCATCTCGGTGGAGAGATTCGCCGTGGTCGCGCCGATGTCGGACACCGCGATCTTCCCGGCCCGGACGGCCGCGTCGGGCGGCGTGCCCGTCACGAACGGATGCTTCACAGCCGGCACGTCGTCGAACGTGGCGCCCACGTAGTCGCCCCATGCGTACGGGCCACGACGTTCTTGAAAGTTGTGGTACACCGAGTCGACGTGACGATGCCAACGCCAAAAGATCGGGTCGCGCACCGCGGTGGTCGTGTCCGCCATCACGCCGAACGGAACCGTGTTGTCGAACAGCATGAAATGGATGTGGCCGTCGTTGTGATGGTTGCCTAGCGTCTTGAAGTTCCGCTTGTCGCCCGTACCGTAGTAATCGATCGACTTCGTGTTCGACTCCTCGACGTTGCCGAGATCGTCGACGTCGACCGGCTGCCCCGTCACGAATTTTCCCGTCACGCCGGCTGCGATGCTTTGGTCGTAGAACCGCTTCTGGTCCGCGAGCTTGGCGCCGGGGCGCTGGGCGAACCGGTCCAAGGTCAGATCGCTCAGTGACGCGCCCGGGGGACGTGCGCGATATCCGTACGGGTTTCCGTCGTCGCCGTACAGCGTGATCGGCCCCGGATCGTAGCCTTGCGGGATCGGCTTCGTGTAGGCGCTTGTATCGAACGGTTCGACGTTATCCAGACCGAGCGCGAGCCGCTCCGCGTCGTACCGCGCCAGCATCTGCTCGTGCATGTATCCGAAGAGCTCGCCGTGCCGGTCGCCGAACGGGTGATCGAGCAGCGGCGCGGTCGGATAGACGAGATGCCAGTGCTCGTGGTGCTCGTTGAGCAGCGGATCCTCGCGCCACCACGTCAGCTCATCCTCCGGCGGTGTCGCCGTTCCGCTGTAAGGAACCGCTGCTCCGGGCTTAGCGGTCGTCGACGGGATCAACGCTCGCGGTTGGCGGAGGACCAGCGGTTCCAGCGGAAAAAAACTGCGCGCACGCTCGTCGTGGGTCAGAAAGAGCTTCAGTGCGTGTTGCGCGAGCCCCGGGCGGTCGCCGGCGTCGGCGCGCTGCTCCGCGAGCGAAACCGCGTTGTCGAGGCCGGACACGGTGTCGCTCGCCGTGTCGACGTGCTGGATCATCTCCGACGCGAGGGCGGATGCTTCTTCGACGTCTTCGGGGATGAAGTGGTTGAAGCGCTGCGCGTGCGCGTGAACGTTCGCCGCGGCGAGACGATCCGGTGCCGCGAAGTCGGCGGTGGCCCCAAAAACCCGCCGCGTCGGCGCGATCGGTTTTCCGGTGAGCAGGCGGTCGATGCGCGCTCGAAGCGCTCGTTCGCGTTCCATCGTTTGCGCTGTACCTTTCTAGCGACGACGTCGCGATCTGTTGCTACGCGACTTTCTCTTCGACCTGTTCTTCCGCGTCCACCACGAGCACGATCTTGCCGAGCACGTGACCGCGTTCGAGGCGGCGGTGCGCTTCCGCGGCGTCGTCGAGCGAGTACGTCGCGGCGATCGGCACGTCGATCGGCGCCGCGTCGATCGTCGC
>JALYSX010000363.1 GCA_030854585.1 Vulcanimicrobiota bacterium | reverse complement strand
CGAACGCAAACACCAGGTTCTGCCGGATGTTCCGCATCGTCGCATGACTGAGCCGCCGCGCCCGCACGATGCCGGCCAGATCGCCTCGTAGGAGCGTGATGCCCGCGCTCTCGATGGCGACGTCGGTACCGGTTCCCATGGCGATCCCGACATCGGCCGCAGCTAGCGCCGGAGCATCGTTCACGCCGTCGCCCGCCATTGCGACGATCTTGCCGTCGCGCTTGAACTCCTCGACGATGCGATGCTTGTCTTCGGGTAGGACGTCAGCCCGGATCTCGTCGATCGCGAGCGTCTTTCCGACGACTTCGGCCGTCGTGCGGTTGTCACCGGTCAGCATCACGATACGCAAACCCGCAGCTTTGAGCGCCGCGATCGCCGCACGCGATGAGGTCTTGATCGGGTCGGCGACGGCGACGATGCCGCTCGCCCGACCGTCGACCGCGAGATAGAGCGCGGTCGCGCCCTCGCCCCGCTGCGCTTCCGCAATCGGCTCGAGGCCATCCAAGCTCACTCCGTGATCGGCCATCAACGCTGCATTGCCAAGAAGGACGGAGAATGCGCCGATGGTTCCGGTTACACCCTTGCCCGTCTCGGATTGGAAGTTCGTCACATCAGGAACAACGCTACCGCGCTCGTGCGCCGCCGTAAGGATGGCGGCCGCCAGAGGGTGCTCGCTTGCACGCTCAAGGCCAGCTGCGAGTGCGAGCAGTTCGACATCGCTCATACCACCGAGCGCATGGACCGCGACGACGCGCGGCTTCCCCTCGGTCAGCGTTCCCGTCTTGTCGATCACGAGGGTATCAACGCGCTCCATACGTTCAAGCGCGTCGGCCGACTTCACGAGCACGCCTGCGCTTGCGCCTTTCCCGACGCCGACCCCGATCGACATCGGCGTGGCCAGACCGAGCGCGCACGGGCAGGCGATGATGAGTACAGAAACGGAAGCGATTAGCGCGTAGGCAAGCGATGGGCTCGGTCCCCATATCGCCCACGTCGCAAAGGCAATCAGCGCTATCAAGATCACTGCCGGCACGAAGTATCCCGAGACCGTGTCGGCCAGGCGTTGAATCGGCGCGCGGCTCCGTTGTGCGTCTGCCACCATCGCGACAATACGTGCGAGCATCGTCTCGGAGCCGACTTTCTCGGCCCGCATGACCAGCGCCCCGGTTCCGTTGATGGTCCCGCCGACCACCTTCGCTCCGGTGACCTTAGCAACGGGCATTGACTCGCCGGTCACCATCGATTCGTCGACGACGCTACTGCCATCAACGACCTCGCCATCCACCGGAATGCTATCGCCCGGGCGGATGCGTAGGCGATCACCCATCTGAACGGCCTCGATCGGCACGTCTCTTTCGTCCCCACCGTCGCCAATGCGGCGGGCGGTCTTGGGCGAGAGGTTGAGGAGCGCGCGAATGGCCCCGCCGGTCTGCTCTCGAGCGCGCAACTCGAGAACTTGCCCGAGTAGGACCAGGACGGTGATCACGGCGGCCGGTTCGAAATACACGTCGACCGCGCCACCCATGCCACGGAAGCCGGCCGGGAAGATCGAAGGAACGAAGGTCGCGATGACGCTGTAGAGATACGACGCTCCAGTGCCGAGCGCAATCAGCGTGAACATATTTAGATGTCGCGAGATGAGCGACGCCCACCCACGCGTGAAGAACGACCAGCCACCCCAGAGCACCACCGGCGTTGCCAGGGCGAACTGGATCAGCGCAGAAGTTTGCGGCGCGAGCAACTCGTGAATCCGCAACGCGGGAATGTGAGCGCCCATCTCAAGCACGACGATCGGGATGGTGAGCACGAGACCGATCCACAAGCGGTGCGTCATGTCGACCAGTTCGTGATCGGGCTCGGCGCCGGCAACGGCGACCAGTGGCTCGAGCGTCATGCCGCAGATCGGGCAGCTACCCGGTCCGATCTGCCGGATCTGAGAATGCATCGGACAGGTATAGATCGTGCCCTCCGTGCCGACGGGCGTCATCTGTTCCGTCGGTGGCGCAAGATATGTTTCCGGCGCAGTGATGAACTTCGCTTTGCAACTAGATGAGCAAAAGTAGTAGGTTCTGCCTTCGTGCGCGGCATGGTACTCCGCCGTCGCTACGTCAACGTCCATCCCGCAGACGGGATCCACGGCAGTTTCCGTAGCGATCGATCGCATCACGCGACCTGCTGGCGAAGCGAGAGGATATCCATAACTTCCGCAACGGCGTGATCGGCCTCACCCGCCTGCACTTGCTCGACGAGACAACGTGCGAGGTGATTCTCGAACTCGATGCGACTGACGCGGTCGAGCGCACCGCGACACGCGGCAATCTGTTTGATGACTTGGACGCAATATGTGTCGTCCTCGACCATCTTGATGACGGCGTCGAGATGTCCGCGCACCGATTTGAGACGATTGAGAACCTTGGTCTTCTTGGCGGGGTCGAGACTGCTCTTGCGGATCTTCATAGGCCTATATCCTACCCACCTAGGGTGGGGTGTCAACCGTCGAGAGTTAGCCGTGGTTGCCAGCGCGTAGCCCGGCGAGAGTCACGGCCACCAACCGACCGACGGCCGCCTTCGAAGCGAGAGTGCCGGCCGCCGAAAGGGCATGGAGGCAGTAGCTTGCGAGTTCATCCGGGGCCACATCGCAGCGGACGTCGCCCTGCTGCGCCCCTTCGGCAATGAGGTCGCGCACGAACATACGGAGGTGGCGATGGGCCTTGGCCACGTGGTCGCCCTGATGGAGCATCGCTTCGAGCTCGGAACTATGGCGCTCATGTGAGATCCGCGCGAAGGCCACGAGAACGGCCTCAAGGCGCTCGATCGCGCTTCCTGGGCGACCGCCTATTTCAGCGAGTTGGTGAAGATGGGCGCCTACCTGGCGCTCGTGCCAGGCGACCAGGATCGAGTCTACATCGGGAAAGTACTTGTAGAGCGTCGCGCGCCCAATGCCGGTGTCTTTGGCGATCTGAGACATGGTTACTGAGGTAAGACCACGGTCGGCCACGAGCCGCGCCGTGGCGTCCAGGGTGGCATCGCGCACCGCGTTGCGGTGCGCCTCGATCGTATCATCCCAAAGTCGCGGCACCGATTCAGTATACGCCAATTACGAGCAATACACCATGACTTGACAGAGACAGACTGTATCGAATACGATGCCCGCATGGATCGCCCTGCACGTCCGGCCGGCAATGCCGCGAAACGTTCGAACCGGCCCGCTGGCAACGGGCCACCGCGATGGGTCTACGCGATTGGGATATCCGCTCTCGTCGTCGTCCTGGTTCTTGGCGTCCTGACGCATCGTGGCGCCGGCATGCGCGCACATATGTCGACCGGAGAGCAGCGCCGATGACGCTCTCGCCGGGCCCGTTTAAGCTCACGCTGACGGTTCACGTCATTTCTTCCGTTGGGTGGTTCGGGGCGGTTGCCGCGTTTCTCGCTCTTTCGATCGCCGGACTGATCAGCCCAGATCCGCAGACGGTGCGGGGTGCCTATCTTGCGATGGATATCACGACCTGGTGGGTTACCGTGCCGCTCGATATCGCCGCGGTGTTGAGCGGATTGGTGCTCTCACTCGGCACGGAATGGGGCCTCTTTCGGCACTACTGGGTCATGGTGAAACTGCTCCTAACGATCCCAGCGACACTGCTCTTCCTGTTGCACGCGCAATCGATCGACTTCATCGCCCGCGCGGCGGACGCGCGGATCCTGGCCGAGGGAGACCTTGCGCAGTTACGGATGCAACTCATTGCCGACGCCGCAGCCGCGTGCTTGGTGCTGCTCGTTGCAACCGCCCTCTCGATCTACAAGCCTCGCGGCAGAACGAGCGCCTCGATCTAAACGGTGAGGAGCGCGTAGATCCCGACGGCGGCGACAAAGAGGCCGCTTAGCACCTCGCCGTATTTTTCTAGCGGTCCAAGCGACGTGCGTTGAAGCCCGCGAACCCCAGCCACGCACAGAACAACGTACGTCGCAATCGTAGAGACGCCGAACACGACCGCCATGGCCCCGAGCAGGGCCGGACCCTTGGTCGATGCGCTCAGAAATGCAGGGATGCCTTCGACCATCGGGGACGACCCCAAGATCAGCAAGAGCGCCGTACGACCGGATGCCGAGTGATCGTGCGCGTGGATCGTTGCAACGCCGCCCTCAACGGCGTGCCAGTCCGCGTCGTGGTGCTCGTGCCAATGCACGTGCTGCAGCCCGGTGTCGTGGGCATGCAGGTGCGCGTGTCCGAGGTGCGAGTGGCCGTGATCGTGCGTGCCGCTTCCACGAACTTCCTTCCAGCCTCCATATGCGATCCAGAGCCCGAAGGCAAGCAAGGCGGCGGCCGATACAAGCGACACGAGGTGCGTATCGTGCGGCTAGCGCCGCCCCAACAACCCACAGCAAGACGCCGAGCAGCAATGTCGTCGTCACGTGGCCTAGTCCGGCAAGCGCGGCGGACCGCGCGGTTCGCACGATGGACCAGCCTTGCTGACGCGCAAGCACGACAATCGGCGCCCAGTGATCGGGGACCATGGTGTGCAAAACCCCGACCGCCAGCACCGTCGCGAGTAAGAGGGCGCCGGTATGATCGATCATTTCACGTCCTTCGACACCGGCGCTCGGTCAGTCTTGCCGCTCGCCGTCGCGATGACATCGAACCTTCACGTCGTCACAGATTTGAGCACGAGACGGGCCGTCTAGTGCCGCCCCCGCTATCGACGCCTACTGCGCTCGGACCGGCGATGGAGTGAGGACATCGCAGACGTGACTTTCACGAGCGCGCGCCTGACCGGAGCGTCCGACGCGTATTTGACCGCGATGCATCAATGCAAAAAGCGCCCCGTAAAACGGAGCGCTTCTGCCTGTGTTTACTGGCTTCGTGGACGCATTTCCACTTTTAGCGCCATTTCCACCTAACTGCCTATTTTTGGTCAGTTAGGGTGAGAGAGCATTAGAACGGAATTTCGTCGTCCAGGTTGTCTTGGAAGTCGGCACCGCCACCAGTGGTGGGGGCGCTGGACCCGCCGCCGTAGCTCCCGCCGCCGCTCGCGTAGTCGCCGCTTCCGGCGCCGTCGGGGCGCGAGCCGAGCATCTGCATGTTGTCGATCACGACCTCGGTAGCCTTACGCTTGTTGCCATCCTTGTCGTCGTATGAACGGATGACGAGGCGACCTTCGACCAGCGTGTTCGAGCCCTTCTTCAGGTACTTGTTGCACGTCTCGCCGAGTTTGTCCCAAGCGACGATGT
>JALYSX010000357.1 GCA_030854585.1 Vulcanimicrobiota bacterium | reverse complement strand
GCATCGTCTCGAGTTCGCGTGGCGACTTCAGGGTGATCATGTTAGTGGCCGTGCGCCACGCCGAGGACATGCAACAACTCGTGCGTCACTTCATCGACCTGAGCGAGTCCGTTCATTTCGACGAGTTTTCCGCCGCGAGCGTAGTACTCGACCAGCGGCTTGGTCTGCGCATCGTAGACGTCCAAACGTTTAGCGACGGTTTCGGCTTTGTCGTCGTCGCGTTGCACCAACGGTCCGCCGTCTTCGTCGTCCACGCCGGCGACCGCCGGAGGGTTCGTCAACGCGTTGTAGGTGCGGCCGTTGCGCGGGTTGGTCCAGCGCGCAGTCAGCCGCGAGACAAGCGTCTCGCGATCGGCATCGAACAGCACGACCCCGTCCAGGTTCCAACCCTTGCGCTCGAGGAGCGCGTCGAATGCTTCCGCTTGCGCGACCGTGCGCGGGAAGCCGTCCATGACGAACCCGTCCGGATGCTTCTCCAGTTCGGTCTCGATCATCGAAATGATCAGCTCGTCGGGCACGAGTTCCCCGCGCTGCATGAAGCCTTCGGCCTGCTGGCCGAGCTGCGTGCCTTGCGCGCGATGTTCGCGCAGGATATCGCCGGTCGAGATCTGGTGCGCACCGAAGTGCTGCTCCAGGATCCGGGCCTGCGTACCCTTGCCCGCTCCGGGCGGTCCGAGAAAGATCAGCCTCATGCTATTTCTTTATGAACCCGCGGTAGTCGCGCATCGCCAGACGCGCTTCGATCTGCGTGATCGTGTCCAGCGCGACGCCGACGACGATCAGCAGCGAGGTCGATCCGAGATAGAACGTGGTGACCGAGAGGCCGCTCTGCACCAGACCCGGCACGACCGCCAGAAGTCCGAGGTAGATCGCGGCCGCAGTCGTGATGCGCAGAAGGATCTTGTTGATGTAGTCGACGGTCGGCTGGCCCGGACGGATGCCCGGCACGAACGCGCCGGTCTTTTTCAGGTTGTCCGCGATGTCTTTGGTGTTCACCACGATCGCCGAGTAGAAGAACGTGAAGATCACGACCAGGACGAAGTAGACCAAGTTGTAGAGCCAGCTCTGAGGCGTGAAGTAGACCTGGAAGAATCCGGCGACGGCCGTCATGTTCATCGGGAACGCGAACGGACCGAAGAGCTGATGCCAGACCGGCGCTGGGCCCGACTTCGCGAACAGGTTGATGGCCTGCTGCGGCAGCAGCAGGATCGAGATCGCGAAGATGATCGAGATGACGCCCGCGTTGTTGAGGCGGAGCGGGATGTAGGTCGAACGTCCGGCGAACATCTTGCGGCCGACCGTGCGGCGCGCCTGCTGGACCGGGATCCGGCGCTGGCCCTGGTACAGGAAGACGATCGAGACGATAATGCCGATCGCGATCAGGATGTAGGCCATGAGGCTCAGCAGTTGCTCCGCGCCGGCCGAGACCGACGAGTAGGTCTGCGCGACATATTGCGGGTAGCGCAAGACGATACCGATGAAGATGATGAGCGAGATGCCGTTGCCGATGCCGCGATCGCTGATCTGTTCGCCCAGCCACATCAGGAAGAGCGTCCCGGCGACGAACGTCACGATCGCGAAGACCAGATACCAGATGCTGGTATCGAAAAAGACGCCTGCGCCTCGCATGTAGTTGCACATGAAGAACGCCTGCACGGCGGCGAGCACGATCGTGAGCCAACGCGTGTACTGGCTGATTTGCTTGCGGCCTTCCTCGCCGCCCTTCTTCGCGAGCTCTTCGAGTTGCGGAAGAACGACGGTCATCAGTTGCATGATGATCGAGGCGTTGATGTAGGGCGTGATACCCATGGCGATGACCGAGAGCTTCTGCAAGGCGCCGCCGGAGAGGAAGCCGAGCAGGTTCGAGAGTCCGTTGCCCTTGAGCACGTTCTGCCAGGCCGCTTCGTTCACGTTCGGCAGTTGGACGTGGATCATGAACACGAACAGCGCGAACGCGCCGAAGACGAACAGGATCCGCTGACGGATCTCGGGGACGAGAAGCGCCGCGCGCAGGCTCGTCAGCACTTACGCGTTCTCTTCGAACGACGCGCCGGCGGCCGCAAGCGCTTCGCGCGCTGTCCCGGAGAACAGGATCGCGCGGAACTTCAGACCGGTCGGCAACGTCGCGCCGTCGCGGCTACCGCCGAGGATCTTGACGCCGTCGCAGAGGTCTTTCAAAAGACCCTTCTCCTTGAGCGAAGCCGGCGTCACTTCGACGGCCGGATCCCAGGAGGCGAGTTGGTGGAGATTGAGGACGGCGAAGGTCGAGCGGAAGTGCCCGATGTCGCGCGCCTTTTGCGAGTAGCCGCGCTTGTGCGGAAGGCGACGCGCCCAGGGCGTCTGTCCGCCTTCGAACGCGGGACCCTTACCGCCGCCCGAACGCACGGTCTGACCCTTGCCGCCTTCGCCGCCGGTCTTGACCATGCCCGAACCGTGTCCGCGTCCGACGCGAGTGCGCTTCGGCCACGAGCCGCGGGTCGGCTTGATCGTGCCGAGCGTCATGCCGCCCGATGAAGGCGAGGCGAAGTTGCTGCCGCCGGTCGAGGCGGCCTTCGCTTTGGCGGCCTTCTTGGGGACGGCGGTCTTCGCTTTGACGGTCTTCTTGCGGGCGACGGCCTTCGCCGCGGGAGCTTTCTTCTTTGCGGCCGCCTTCGAGCTGGACTTTGCGCTACCGGCCGCTTTTTTCTTTGCTTCTGCCATGATCCTTATTCCTGACGTGCGAACGCGGATGCGTTACGCTGCGAAGATCTCTTTCTTGGTCTTCCCGCGCGACGCGGCGACCTGTTCGGCCGTGCGCAGCGAGCGCAGGCCTTCGATCGTCGCCAGAACGACGTTGATCGGATTGTTCGTGCCGAGCGACTTGCAGACGATGTCGTGCAGTCCGGCGAGCTCCAGAACGGCGCGCATCGAACCGCCGGCGATAACCCCGGTACCAGGCGACGCAGGCTTGAGCATGACCTTAGCCGCGCCGACCTGCTGCGTGACCATGTGCGGGATGGTCTTCTCGACCATCGGCACCGTCACGAGGTTCTTCTTGGCCGCTTCCACGGCTTTGCGGATCGCTTCGGGGACTTCGCCGGCCTTGCCGATCGCGAAACCGACCTTGCCTTTACGATCGCCGACGACGACCAGCGCGCTGAACGAAAAGCGCTTACCGCCCTTGACGACCTTCGCCACGCGGTTCACGCGGACGACCTGCTCCTCGAAGCCGCTGTTGTCGCGATCGCGACC
>JALYSX010000292.1 GCA_030854585.1 Vulcanimicrobiota bacterium | reverse complement strand
GGTCTCGGCGACGCCCTTGAGTACGCGCTCGATGCTGGGGACATCGTATTCGCGCAGGCCGTCGAGTTCCACCTGCGCGAGCGTGTAAGCGGCACGCAGGGTGTCGTCGTCGAGCTTCCCTGCGCGGAGCAGGTCGACCGGATAGTTCAGCCGTCCGGCAAAGAAGAACCGGCACAAGTTCCCGAGATCGCTCAGGCGCTCGATGCGCGAATGCGCGAGCGCGGCGATCCGCTTCATCCGCTCCGGCGCAAAGCCCCACTGCACGACGCGCGCCTCGAAGGCGGCGGCATCGAGCCGTTCGCGCAGATAGCGACCGTTCAACCAATCCAGCTTGGCGACGTCGAAGACCGGGCCGCCGAGCGCGATGTGCATGAGGTCGAAGCGCTCGGTCATGTGTTCGAGCGTCATCACTTCGTCGTCGCCCTCGGCCGTCGAGTTGGCGAGCGCGCCGAGGAAGTTCACCAACGCCTCGGGCAGATACCCCATCCGTTCGTAGAACAGGATCGAGGTCGGATTCTTACGCTTGCTGAGCTTGCTCTTGTCGGGGTTGCGCAGTAAGGGCACGTGCATCAGCGCCGGCGGCGTCCAGTCGAAATATTTGTAGAGCAAGATGTGCTTGGGCGCGCTCGAGACCCACTCTTCGCCGCGGATGACATGGGTGATCTCCATCAGGTGATCGTCGACGACGTTCGCCAGATGGTAGGTGGGCAGTCCGTCCGACTTCAGCAGGATCTGCATGTCGACCGTGCGCCACTCGATCTCAATCGGTCCGCGGCGCGCGTCGTCGACGACGCAGGTCCCCTCGTCCGGGATCTTCATGCGCACGACGTGGGCCTCGCCGGCGGCCTCGCGACGCGCGACTTCGGCGGCATCGTACGTCAGGCAGAGCCCGTCGTAACGCGGCGGCTGCTTGGCGGCCTTCTGCGCTTCGCGCATCTCTTCGAGCCGTTCCGGCGTGCAGAAACACTTGAACGCATGGCCTTCGTCGAGCAGTTGTTGGACGTGCTCCTTATAGATAGCCGAACGATCGCTCTGGCGGTACGGACCGTGCGGCCCGCCGACATCGGGGCCTTCATCCCAGTTCAACCCGAGCCAATGCAGCGAGTTCAGGATCGCCGTCTCGGACTCGCGCGTGCTCCGCGCCTGATCGGTATCCTCGATGCGCAGCAAGAACTGCCCACCGTGCTTACGCGCGAACAGATAGTTGATGAGAGCGACGTAGGCCGTGCCGACATGGGGATCGCCGGTCGGCGATGGAGCAACGCGAGTTCGAACGATCAATGAGTCCTCAACTAAGCAACAGCGACCGCGACTTCGCGCTCGACGATTTTCCCTATTGCGCTCTTGGCCTTCCGCAGATCGTAGTCCGCCTGCAGCCCGAGCCACATCTCGGCGGACGTATTGAAATATCGGGCGAGGCGCAAGGCCGTGTCGGCAGTGATCGAGCGGCGACCGCGGACGATTTCAGAAAGGCGGTTGGCCGGAATATGAAGATCGAGCGATAGGCGGTTCGCCGTCAGCCCGCGCGGGGCCATGAAATCCTCGGCAAGGATTTCTCCGGGATGAATCGCGTCAATCTTGGTCATGCTCGCTCCTTAGTGATAATCGCATATCTCGACGTCGAACGCGTCTCCCCGCTCCCACACGAAGCAGACGCGGTATTGCTGGTTGATCCGGATACTGTGCTGCCCGACCCGATCGCCCTTGAGGGCCTCAACGCCGAGCCCCGGGCCCCTGAGGTCCCCGAGACTACGCGCCTGGTTGAGTAGCAGCAAGCGCCGCAGCGCGACACGCTCGAACGACTGAAATCGACGGACGCGATTCTGCCCGAAGAGTCGCTCGGTATCCTTATCCGCGAAAGTACGTATCACACACTTTGCAGTATACTACGCTATGCGTAGTACGTCAAGCATACGTCTAGTGCGCCGCGAGTCCCTTGTCGACGATCGAGCCATCGATGTTGACGAGATACATGTGCCCTCGTGCGACGATGTAGCCCGGAAGCTTCGTCGTCATGGCCATCAGGACGTCGGTGTCTTGCGGAACGTCGAAGAGCACCTCATTGTTCATGTTAGCCGGCGCCGTCGCTCCTGCGCTGCTCCCGAGCGGCATCTCTATGATCGACTTGTGCAGTGGCGTCGCCTCAATCTGCGTCTTGCCGTCGGCTGAGTACAGGAAGCGCTCGTCGCCGCCGAGCGGGTAGCTATCGTTCGAGGTCGTTCCCGGATAGACATAGACGTAGATCTGTCCGTCGGTGCGCGGCAGAACGGCGATGTTGTAGGCGCGCTTCTCGCCATTGAACGCCGCGCGAGCGGCGATCGCTGCGGTCGCCATCGCGAGGCTCGCTCCGGCGTCGTGGCGCGGTTTCAGGCCAAAGCTCGCGACGTCGTACTTGAGCGGATCGGTCGCCGACTGCGTTCCCTCGTAGAGCACGTCGAACGTCGTGCCGTCTTTCGAAAGCCCGCCGAATGCGAATACCCAGAGTCCCGCCTGCGTCTTGTGCCCGACGTACATGGTGATCGGTGCGTCTTGCGGAGCGATGCCGAGGACCGCGTCGGTCGCGTGTCCGGCGGCCTGGTCGTAATCGTAGACGGCGCGCCCGCGATCGGTGATCGCCTGGAGGTTCGACGGTGCGGCCGCCGAGGCTTGCGCAAAGGCGAGGACGGTCGCGACCAACGTTGCGACGAGTGTACGGGGGATCATGTTTTCCTTATCCGACGAGTTGGCGGCGATCGCCGCATTCGCGTTCGACGAAGTTGATGATGTTCTGAAGTGGCGCTCCCGGCGTGAATATCTCACGCACGCCGGATTTTTTCAGTTCTTCGGCATCTTCGGGCGGGATGGTCCCGCCGCCGAAAAAGACGATGTCGCCGGCGCCCTGCGCCTTCAACTGCTCGACGACAAGCGGGAAGAGCGTCATGTGCGCGCCGGAGAGGATCGAGAGGCCGATGCCGTCGGCGTCCTCTTGGACGGCGGTCTGGACGATCTGTTCGGGCGATTGGAAGAGCCCGGTGTAGATCACTTCCATGCCGGCGTCGCGGAGCGCGCGGGCGATCACCTTGGCGCCGCGGTCGTGCCCGTCGAGGCCGGCCTTGGCGACGATGATGCGCAGCGGTCTACTCATGGTCGCACGGCGCTTCGGCACGGTCGACGGAGGCCAGCAACTGCAGCGCCTCTTCGAGTTTGCGGATCACTTCCTCGAGCGTGGCGCGCACGGTCTCGCGCTCGCTCTCGACGTGCATCGTCATCAGAATACCGATCGCTCCGTATAGCGTCCGTACACCGCCACCATCGCATCCACGATCTCGCCTTCGGTACAATAGGCGTTGACGCAGTCGATCAGGTGGGGCATTACGTTGTCGTTGGTATCGCGGCAGGCTTGCTGCAGGCACGCGAGCGTCGCATGGACCGCGGTCCCGTCGCGCTTGGCGCGGATCTCTTGAACCGACCGGGCCTGCTCGCGTCCCATCTCGTCGGTGATGCGGAGCAACTCCAGGTCGTCGCGGTTGTCTTCTTTCTGGAACGCGTTGACACCGACGATCACGCGGTCTTTCGCTTCGATCGAGCGCTGATAGCGATAGGACGCTTCGGCGATCTCTTTCTGGAAGAAGCCCGACTCGATGCCTTCGATCACGCCGCCCATCTCTTCGACTTGCGCGAAGTAGGCCTCGGCCTGGCGCTCCATCTCGTCGGTCAGCGCTTCGACGAAGTACGAACCGCCGAGCGGATCGATCACGTTCGTGACGTTGGTCTCGTATGCCAGCACTTGCTGAGTGCGCAACGCGATCTCGACCGACTTCTCGGTCGGGAGCGCGAGCACTTCGTCCATCGAGTTGGTGTGCAACGACTGCGTGCCGCCGAGCACCGCCGAGAGCGCCTCGAAGGCGACCCGCACGATGTTGTTCTCGGGCTGTTGCGCGGTCGCGCTACAACCAGCGGTTTGCGTGTGGAAGCGCAGTTGCCACGACTTCGGGTTCTTCGCGCCGTACTTATCGCGCATGCGTTTGGCATAGATGCGCCGGGCCGCGCGGAACTTGGCGATCTCTTCGAAGAAGTCGCTATGCGCGTTGAAGAAGAACGAGAGACGCGGCGCGAACGAATCGACGTCCATCCCGCGCTCCATGCAGGCTTCGACGTATGCGAATCCGTCGCCGAGCGTGAAGGCGAGCTCTTGGGCCGCCGTCGAGCCGGCTTCGCGGATGTGATAGCCGGACACGGAGATCGTGTTCCAGAGCGGCATCTGGGTCGTGCAGAACTCGATCATGTCGACGATCACGCGCATGTGCGGACGCGGCGGGAAGATCCATTCCTTCTGCGCGATGTACTCTTTGAGGATATCGGCCTGGACGGTGCCGCCGAGCTTGGCGCGGGGGATGCCCTTCTTCTCTGCCGCCGCGATGTACTGCG
This sequence comes from Vulcanimicrobiota bacterium, assembly GCA_030854585.1. Taxonomy (GTDB): domain Bacteria; phylum Vulcanimicrobiota; class Vulcanimicrobiia; order Vulcanimicrobiales; family Vulcanimicrobiaceae; genus JALYSX01. Next base: position 2,222 of record JALYSX010000292.1, on the reverse strand, counting down.
CGAGCGCGATCGCGGCCGGACCGTTGATCGTCATGGACGTCGTGATGTCGCCCATGTCGATGCCTTCGAAGAGCTGCTCCATGTCGGCCAGCGTGTCGATCGCGACGCCGCACTTGCCGACTTCGCCGCGCGCTTGCGGCGCGTCGGAGTCGTAGCCCATCAGGGTCGGCATGTCGAAGGCGACAGAGAGCCCGTGCTGCCCCTGTTCGAGCAGAAAGTGGTAGCGCTCGTTGGTCTGCTTGGCGTTGCCGAAGCCGGCGAATTGACGCATCGTCCAGAGCCGGTCGCGATAGCCGCCAGGGTGGATGCCGCGGGTATAGGGGAAGTCGCCCGGTGCCGCCAGGTCGCGATCCACGTCCAGGTGAGCGACGTCTTCGGGGCCGTAGACCGGCTTGAGCGGAACGTCGGAAATGGTCCGGTCGACCGCGCCGCTGCCCGGTCCGCGCCGCTTCGACGCTCCCGCCGAAGAGGCGGGCTTATCCATCATTTTGGCCATATAGCTAATCCATGGCGCTTCGACGGCCCACCCCCGAGGCCCCCGCGACCTAGGTCGGGACAGGACGTGCGACCGTGGAAATGTTTGGGCGCCGTGTCGATTTCCGATGGGCATCGTTCGACGTCCTGGTAAGAACCAGTCATCAGGAGAACCAACCATGCGATTTGCGGTTTTCGTCCGCGCCACCAAGGAGACCGAAGCCGGGAATCTCCCGACCGCCGAGGACCTCGCTCCAATGGGGGCTTTCAACGAAACCCTCATCAAGGCAGGCGTCCTGCTCGCGGCCGAAGGGCTACATCCAACCTCGAAAGGTGCCCGTCTCCGCTTCTCCGGCGAGCGGCCGACCGTCACTGACGGGCCCTTCGCGGAGACCAAAGAACTAATCTGCGGCTTCTGGATCGTCCAAGGGAAGTCTAAGGAAGAGATCGTCGAGCGCTTTTCGCGCGTACCGTTCACCGGCGGTCAGGAGATCGAGATCCGGCAGATATTCGAAGCCGACGACTTCGGCGAGGGACTTACACCCGAACTTCGCGAGCGCGAAAACATTCTAAGAAAGCAAGCGCGATGAGAATTCTTTCGATCATGACCATCGATCCGGCGAACGCATCCGGACCGCCGAGCGAAGAGAAGATGGCTACTATGGGTGCGTTCATCGAGGAGATGCGCGGGAAGGGCGTCCTGATCGACACGGGCGGCGTGATGCCGGACATGCTCGAGATGCAGATCAGCCGCAACGGCGAGACGTACAGCATCACGGACGGGCCGTTCGCCGAGGCCAAAGAGTTCGTCGGGGGTTACGCGCTGATGGAGCTTGGGTCGCGCGAAGAGGCGATCGCGATGACCCGCCGATTCCTCGACATCATCGGCAACGCGACGTGTCACCTACACGAAGTGAGCAACGGCTAAGCACCGATGCCGCAGGACGCGCACCGTACGATCGACGCCATCTGGCTGATCGAATCGCCCAAGCTCATCGCGAGTCTGGCGCGCACGGTGCGCGATCTCGACCTGGCCGAAGAGTTCGCACAGGATGCTTTCGTCGCGGCGCTCGCGCAGTGGCCCGACGAGGGCATCCCGCACAATCCCGGCGCGTGGCTCATGACGGTCGCCAAGCGGCGCACCATCGACTACATCCGACGTGAAACCGTTCTTGGACGCAAGACCGAGGAGCTCGAGCGCGACGTCGACGCGTGGGCGAATGGCGCGGACGCGGGTCTCGACGAGATCGACGACGACCTGCTGCGGCTGATGTTCGTCGCGTGTCACCCGATACTGCCGAAAGAAGCGCGCGTCGCACTGGCGCTCCGCCTGCTCGGGGGCGTGACGACGCCCGAGATCGCTCGCGCGTTCCTCGTCTCCGAGCCGACCGTCGCGCAACGTATCGTACGTGCAAAGCGCGCGTTGACCGCCGCGCGCGTACCGTTCGAGGTTCCAGCGGGGCCGGATCGCGCGGCCCGCCTCGCTTCGGTGCTCGAAGTGATCTATCTGATCTTCAACGAGGGCTACTCCGCATCCGCAGACGACGACGTGCTACGGCCGCATCTGTGCGAGGACGCGCTCCGGCTCGGCCGCGTGCTCGCCGGCCTGATGCCGCACGATTCGGAAGTGCACGGCTTGGTCGCGCTGATGGAGATCCAGTCGTCGCGCGCGAAGGCGCGAGTCGACGCTTCCGGCGATCCGGTGTTGCTTCCCGATCAAGATCGCGGCCGCTGGGACTACCTCGCTA
>JALYSX010000290.1 GCA_030854585.1 Vulcanimicrobiota bacterium | reverse complement strand
GCGAAGTTCGCGCCGGTCACGTTCCTCTCGGCCAAGACCAAGCGCAAGCTCAACAATCTGATGCCGATCGTCAAGAGCGTCGCCGAGAACCTCGACCGCCGCATTCCGACCGCGAAACTGAACGCGGTCATCCGCGACGCCTCAATGGCGCATCCCGCACCTGCACCGGGCGGCAAGATGTTCAAGATCCTCTACTGCCACCAGCCGGCCGCGCATCCGCCGCTCTTCGTCTTCCACTGCAACGATCCGGACAAGCTCCAGTTCTCGTACAAGCGCTTCCTCGAGAACATCATCCGCCAGAACTGGGACTTCACCGGGATCCCGCTCACGCTCGAGTTCCGAGCACGCAAGGGTGAGGATCGCGAGTGATGGTGTTCGGCGCGCTGCTGATCGCGGCGTTCCTGATCGGCTCGATCCCGTTCGGCTACTTGATCGGACGCTTCATCTACGGCACCGATATCCGCGCGACAGGCAGCGGCAACATCGGCGCGATGAATGCGATGCGCTCGCTCGGCAAACGCGGCGCAGTCGCCGTCCTCGTCCTCGATGCGCTCAAGGGCTTCATCCCGGTCGTCCTGATGGGACGCTTTGTTCCCAGCGACCTCGCGATCGCGCTCGCCGCATCGCTCGCGGTGGTCGGGCACTGCTACTCGCCCTGGCTCGGCTTCAAGGGCGGCAAGGGCGTTGCGACGTCGGTCGGAGCGCTCTTCGGCATCGCCTGGCCACTCGGGCTGATCGCGATTGGCGGTTGGGTCGTCGGCGCGGCCGTGACCCGCTACTCGTCGGTCGGTTCGATGCTCGCCGTTCTCATCGCCATTCCGGCACTCTGGTTCTTCACGCATTCGCCCGTCTTGACCGTCTACGGTGTGCTGATCGCCGGCCTGATCGTCTACGCCCACCGCGAGAACATCGAGCGGCTGCGAGCCGGGACCGAGAACCGGATCCGCCTCGGGAAGACGGCCGGGAGCCCCTGAACCAGGGCTAATCGCGGTCGGCTCCGTATTGGGGCGGGTCATGATTTCATCGAACGACTTCCGCAACGGGGTCACCATCCTCATCGAGGGCAACCTCTGGACCGTCATCGAGTTTCTTCACGTCAAGCCCGGCAAGGGTTCGGCGTTCGTGCGGACGCGTTTGAAGAACGTCAAAACCGGCTCGACCGTCGAGCGCACGTTCCGCGCCGGCGAGAAGCTCGAGCGCGCGACCGTCGACAAGCGCCAGATGTCGATGCTCTACAACGACGACGACGGTTTCCACTTCATGGATCAGGAGACGTTCGAGAACGTCACCCTCCAGCGCGACATCATCGGCGGCCCGGCCGACTTCCTCAAAGACGGCATGCTGGTCGACGTCCAGTTCCACGACGACACCCCGATCGGCGTCGAACTGCCGGCCCACGTCGAGCTGAAGATCGTCGAGACCGACCCGGGCTTCAAAGGCAACACGGCGACGAATACTTTCAAACCGGCCAAGCTCGAGACCGGCGCGACCGTCCAGGTCCCGCTCTTCATCGAATCCGGCGATACGATCCGCATTGACACGCGCGATCGCGGCTACATCGGCCGCGCGAACGGATAACCGAATAGCATGAAAGCTCGGGTGCGAACGCTGGTCGTCGCGCTCGCGCTTTCGGCGCTCTCCGCCCTGATCTGGCTCGCGCTCTATCTCGCACCCGCCGACTTCATCCCGTTCCTGAGCCGCCCGGGCGACTACATCATCCATCAGAACGCCCTCGCGAACGCCGGCGCTTTTGCATTGCCGAACGTGCCGGACCGCAGCCAGCCGAGCGACTCGCTCGCGTTGATCGCGATCGACGACCTATCCGCGAAAGGCTCTCCGCGCGCGGGCCTGCCTCCCTTTCCGTATCCGCGTTCGGTCTACGGTACGCTGCTCAAGCATCTGCATGCCGCCGGCGCGAAGCTGGTCGTCTTCGACGTGAACTTCCTCGAGAACAGCGCCGACCCCGCGCAGGACGCCGTCTTCGCCGACGGACTGCGCGCGATGCCGACGATCCTCACCTACGATATCACCACCACCAGTAG
>JALYSX010000223.1 GCA_030854585.1 Vulcanimicrobiota bacterium | reverse complement strand
ACCGAGCACACCATCAGTTCGTCGCCGCGACCACCCCCGATGCAAGCGATCGCGTGGCGGTCTGCGGGCGATCGTGCGAGAACGATTTCATGGGCGACGCCGATGCACCCGCGAACCTCGCCGCCGGCGACATCGCGGTCATGTGCACGACCGGCGCCTACACCTACAGCATGGCTAGTAACTACAACCGATTTGCCAAACCGGCCGTCATCGCGATCCAGGACGGGCAACACCGTCCGCTCGCGCGACGCCAATCGCTCGACGAGGTACTCGAACTTGACTGCAACACGTAGATCTCTCGCCGCCCTCGCGCTTCTCGCGCTCGCCGCGACAAGCGTCCCCGCGCGCGCCGCCGACCTCTCGGTCGTGCGCGCATTGCCCAAGCCGGTCGCGGGCGGCGTGCCGTGGAGCGCGCACGACATCGCCCAGTTGCGTAAGGATCTCGCGAAGCTGATGCAAGCGCCGACCCTGCGTGGCGCGCACGTCGGCCTGCTCGCGATCGACACCGCCCGCGGCACGAAATTGATCGAGCAGAACGCCGACGATGCGTTCCAACCCGCGTCGAACTTCAAGCTCTTGGTCGGCTCGACCGCGCTCGAGCGGCTCGGCCCGACCTTCACGTTCGGGACGCAGGCGCTCGCAGCCGGCACGATCGAGAACGACACGCTGACCGGCGATCTCTATCTGCGCGGCGGCGGCGACGCGCATCTGAACGCCAAAGATCTCGACGACGCGGCCATGGCCGTCGCCAAGGCAGGTGTCACCCGGATCACCGGTCAGGTGATCGGCGATGCGTCCCGCTACGACGCCGAACGCTATCCGGGCGGTTGGGACTACGACGATCTCTCCTTCTACTACGCCCCGGTCGTAACGGCGCTCTCCTTCGACGAGAACATCCTCCATCTGTACATCGCTCCGGGTGCGGCTGCGGGCCAGCCCGGGGTACTCCGGGGCGACCCCGACACGAGCGCGATCACCCTCGACGATCAACTCGTCACCGGCCCGACCGGCTCCAAAGACACCTCGGAGTTGATCCGCCCTTGGGACCAACCACGGACCATCCGGATCGGCGGCTCCTATCCGCTCGGCGCCAAGGAGTCGGGCGATATCCGTCCGGCCGCGCCTGACCCAGCGGAACTCGCGGTGGCCGTTTTTGCGAAGGCTTTGTCCGCTCACGGCGTGAGCATCGGCGGCGGGACGCGGACCGGAGGCGCGGTCCCGGCCAGAGCGAGCGTGCTCTGGAGCCACGCCTCCGAACCGATGCCCGAGTACCTGGCCGACTTCTGGTGGCCGAGCGACAACCTGGTCGGCGAGCTCTTCCTTAAAGAGATCGGCGCGGCTACCGGAGGGCTGCCCGGGACGGACGATAACGGCGCCAAGACCGAGCGTGACTTCCTAACCTCGATCGGGATCGACCCGGGGACGGTCGCCATCAGCGACGGCTCGGGCCTCTCCAACTACGACCGGATCACCCCGCGAGCGTTGGTCGCGATTCTCCAGCACGACTGGAACGGCCCGAACCGCGAGCTCGTGCTCGAGGCCCTTCCGGTCGCGGGCGTCTCCGGCTCGTTGCACAACGCGTTCAAGGGCACGCCCGCCGAGAAGAACGTGTTCGCGAAGACCGGCTCGATCAGCAACGTCCGGACCATCTCCGGCTTCATCCGGACGAAGCGGCACGGGGCGGTAACCTTCTCGTTCCTGGTGAATGATTGGGTCGACGATGTCCCGCGCGCGAGCACTCGCCTCGCGATCTTCCGCGGAGCCGTCCTCTCGAGGTTTGTGACCGACTGATGTTAGGCGCCCAGTTCGAACGCGAGATCCGCGAACAACCCGATGTCTGGCGCGAACTCGCGCGCTCGAAGAAGGCCTCCGACCTCGCCCAGGCGATTCGCGATCGCGATATCGTGTTGCTCGGGAGCGGAAGTTCGCTCTACATGGCGCAACTCGGGGCGCTCGCGTTCCGTCGTCGCGGCATCCGCGCGCACGCGCTCCCGGCGACCGAAGCCACCCTCGACCACGTAGCCTATCACAATGCCGCCGTAATCGCGTGTTCGCAGAGCGGCCAGTCGGTCGATCTGCTGAGCGCGCTCGACGTGCTCGAACCGAAGATGCTGATCGCGCTCACCAACTCGCCGGACTCGCCCCTTGGGCATCGCGCCAACGTGACGATCGATGTCGGCGCGGGGAGCGAGATCGCGGTCCCCGCCAGCAAATCGGTCAGTGCGACCGCCGCGCTCTTGCTGTGGGCGGCGGCCCTGGTCGGCGGGGCGCACGCCCGCAATGCCAATACGTTGGTCGAAACCGCCGAAGACGTGCGCTCCTGGCTTGACGGTCCGGGAGTCGACGCCGTCCGCGATGCCGCCCAGCGCATCGCCCGACGCCGCAGCGTCATCATCGTCGCGACGGCGTACGGCTATCCGATCAGCCTCGAGTTCGCACTCAAACTCAAAGAGGCGAGCTACATCCACGCCGAAGGCTTTTCGGCCGGCGAGTTCCGGCACGGGAGCGGCGCCATGCTCGACGCCTCGTGCGCGATCATCGGCATCGTCGACGAGGTCGCTCGCGAGATCGTCAACCGCCCGCTGGTGGAAGCCGCCCAGGCCGAGTCGCTTCGGTACGTGATCGGTGGCCGGATCGGCGACATCCCGTTGCTCGGGCCCGTCACCGGCGAACCCTTCAATACGCTCGCGTGGCTAGTCGCCGCTCAGATGATCGCGCTCTACGCCGGCCGCGCTCGATACGTCGAAAGCGATGCCCCCCGAGGACTCGCGAAAGCGATGGTCTAGCCCGCAGGAACCGCTCCCCTCAACGCCACATTAGGTAGGTAAGCGAACGCGTGGGTCCACCACCGGTTCGCTTTTCTTTTGTCCGGGGGCGCAGACGAGGATGCGGAAAAGTCCTTTTCATCCGTCGCCGGGTCCGATGGAGATTACTGACTGATGCTGCTTTCACAACTTCGCCGGACGGTGGGTGTCATGCTCGCCGCCGCCGTCGTGTGCGTGACGCTCTCGACCGGAACGGCTCTGGCCGGCACCACCGGTACGATCAGCGGAACGGTCACCGACGCGTCTACCGGGGCCCCGATCGTCGACGCGACCGTCGCGGCATCGTCCCCGACGGGCTCGCGAACGAGCACCACCGATAGCAAGGGTTTCTACGTCTTGCAGGCGCTGGGCCCGGACACCTACCTGGTCTCGGTCCAGGCCAAGGGCTACGAGTCGGTCTCGGTCACCGGGGTGACCGTGCAACAAGATCTAACCGCGAGCGAAAATCTCAAATTGACTAAATCGCTCACGACGATCGCCAACGTCAGTGCACGCTCTTCGGGGAGCATGGTGAAGTCAGGCACGACGTCTGACGTCTACAACGTGACCGGAGCGCAGCTCAACGCGATCGCGGGCGGCAACGATCTCCACAAGACTCTCTACCAGTACATCGCAGCGATTCCGGGCGTCACCGGTAGCGGCTTCCCCGCGCAGCCGCGCATCCAGGGTGGCTCCGCTGCAGATATCGCGTACCAGTTCGACGGTATCCCGATCAACGAGCGCATCACGGGACTCTTCACGACCAATCTCTCGAACGTCGGCGTCGGGAACGTCGAAGTCTTCACGGGTGGCCTCTCGGCCGAGCAATCGGGCGGCGGTTTGGGAATCATCAACACGGTGGTCAAGACCGGGACCTATCCGGGTATTGCGCGCGCTACCTACGGTACGTCATGGCAGTATAGCAACCAATTCGAGACTCTCGAGTACGGTGGTGCCACGCAGGACCGGAAGTACTCCTGGTACATGTCGGTCGATAATACGAACTCGCTGAACCAGTTCGCGAGCGGCCAAACCTATCCGGCATTCATCATCGAACAAGACAATGGACCGGGCGTCGTCAAGACCACCGATCTTATCGCCAACTTCCATTATCGTCCAAACGAACGTAACGACTTCCAGGTCCTCGCGCAGAACGGACTTGGCGAGTTCATCTACTCATATCTGATGCGACGCGCCCCCGGCGAGCCGGTGCCGTTGACCGCGAACGCTTGCCCGGGCGCACAGCCCGATCCCGCGGGTCTCTCCTGGAGCGGCGATGTCGGAGGGATTGCGCCGAGCGGACAGCCGTGCCCGATCGGGCTCTATTTCGGCGCCGCCAACACGCAGAACGGCGGCGGAAACATCTGGCATCATTACTCGGGCCTCGGCAAGGTCCAGTGGACGCACATCATCAACGACCACTCGGCGTTCGTCGCGAAGATCGCCGAAAACTTCAACCAGTATGTCTTCGATCAGCCGGTTCTCGATGCCAACCTCCCGCAGTTGGAGAACAACAACGACTTCAACGTCGACTCACGCTGCCCCCAATATCCGTACGCCGTCGGTACGCCGATCTACAACACCCACTACTTCAATCCGACTCCGAATAGCGGCGGCGTGGCCTGCGATCAGTTGGCGAACTGGTTCAGCACCGGCTACTACCAAGATCGTCGCTCGAATATGTACATCGGGTCGGTCGACTATACCAACTCGATCAACGCGAACGCAACGGTAAAAGCGGGCATCAGTTACGAGTACGACAAGAACCT
>JALYSX010000206.1 GCA_030854585.1 Vulcanimicrobiota bacterium | reverse complement strand
GATGCTGCGGGCGGCGATCTTGCCTTGTTGGGCGGCTTCGACGACCATCGCTTCGCGTTGGCCCTTGGCGTAGATCGCGTCGCCGGCTGCGAAGACGCCCTTGCGCGTAGTCGCCATGTCGTCGGTCACGCGCACGACGCCGTCGTCGAGGCTGACGCCGAGCTTCTCGAGCGTCTCGAGCAGACGTCCCTGGCCGATCGCGCTGATGACGGTCGTGACGTTCTCGACGAATTCGGTGCCCGGAATCGTGTGCAGGCGACCGTTCTCGATCTTGGTCTTCACGAGATGGAGGCCGCTGTCGTCGATCTTCACGGGTGCACAGAACAGACGGAACTCGATGCCTTCTTGCTTGGCGAACTCGTACTCGAAGTCGTAGGCGGTCATCGACTCTTCGCCGCGGCGGTAGTAGCAGGTGACGCGTTCGACGCCCAGGCGCTTGGCACACGTGAGCGCGTCGATCGCGGTGTTGCCCGCGCCGATCACGGCCACGTGATCTCCGAGCTCGCCTTGGAGCGGTTGGCCGGTCTTGGCGCGCTCGATGAAGTCGAGGGCATCCCAGGCACGTTCTTCGCCTTCGATCATGAGCGACGGAACGCCGCCCATGCCGCAGGCGATCACGACCGCGTCGAAGTCCTTGACCAGATCTTCCATCTGCACGTCGACGCCGACGCGGGTGTTGTCGCGTACGGTGACGCCCATGCGCATCACTTGGTCGGCTTCCCAGAGCGCGACTTCGGTTGAGAGACGGAAGGGCACGATGCCGTAGGTATTGAGGCCGCCCAGGTCGTCGTGAGCGTCGTAGATGGTGACGGCGTGGCCGTAGCGGCGCAGATCGCGCGCGGTCGCGAGGCCGGCCGGCCCGCCGCCGATGATCGCGACGTTCTTGCCCGTTGCGGGACCTGCTTCGAAGATCTGCTCGCCGGTCTCGCGGACGTAGTCCGTGGCGTAGCGTTGCAGATCGCCGATGCGTATCGGGGTGTCGTCGTGATGATAGACGCACGCGCCTTCGCAGAGTTCCGAGACCGGACAGACACGTGCGCACGACGCACCCAATGCGTTGGATTCCAGAATCGTGCGGGCGCTGCCCTTGAGATTACCGTCGGCGATCTGCCAGATGAAGCCCGGGATGTCGATATCCGAGGGGCACGCATCCATACAGGGCGCGTCGTAGCAATACAGACATCGCGAAGCTTCGATGGAAACTTCGAGCTTGGAGAGCGGCTTGTGAATATCCGCTCCCGGGAATGGCGTGTCCATGCTCACCAGTTCTCTTCGACTACTTGTGGGTGGGGAAGCCGAGATTCATGCCCGCGTTGGCGTCATTCCAACGGCTCGTCACGACCTTGTTACGCGTGTAGAACTTGAAGCCGTCCGGACCGTAGATGTTGAGATCGCCGAACAGCGACGCCTTCCATCCGCCGAAGGAGAAGTAGCCGACGGGAACCGGGATCGGAACGTTGACGCCGACCATACCGGCCTGGACTTCGGTCTGGAACTTGCGCGCCGCGGTGCCGCTGCGCGTGAAGATCGAAGTGCCGTTGCCGTACGGGTTCTTTTCGATCAGTTCCAACGCTTGGTCGAGCGTGTCGACGCGCAGGTTGATCAGCACCGGGCCGAACATCTCTTCTTTGTAGATCGTCATGTGCGTCTTGACGTCGTCGAACAGGGTCGGACCGACGAAGAAGCCGTTCTCGTAGTCGACGACTTGAATGCCGCGACCGTCTTCGAGGAGCTTCGCGCCTTCGGCCGCGCCGGTGCCGATGTAGCCGTTGATCTTATCGCGGGCGGCGGCGCTGACGACCGGGCCCATGTCGGTCTTGGCATCGTGCCCGGGACCGACCTTGAGACCGGCGATACGCTCCTGGATCTTTTTCATCAGGGCATCGCCGGCGCCGCCGACGGAGACGACCGTCGAGATCGCCATGCAACGTTGACCGGCCGAACCGTACGCGGCCGAGACGGCGGCGTCGGCGGCGGTGTCCATGTCGGCATCCGGCATCACGACCATGTGGTTCTTCGCGCCGCCCAGAGCCTGGACGCGCTTGCCGTTCGCGGCCGACGTCTCGTAGACGTACTGCGCGATTGGAGTGGAGCCGACGAACGCGATCGACGCGACGTCGGGATGCTGGATGAGCGCATCGACGGCGAACTTATCGCCGTGCACGACTTGGAAGACGCCGTCCGGCAGGCCCGCTTCTTTCCAGAGCTGGCCCATCAGCATCGCGGCCGACGGATCGCGCTCGGACGGCTTGAGGATGAACGCATTGCCAGCCGCGATCGCGGGCGCATACATCCAGACCGGAACCATCATCGGGAAGTTGAACGGCGTGATGCCGACGCAGACGCCGACGGACTGCTTGAGCGAGTACGTGTCGATCGTGTTCGAGACGTTCTCGCTGATCTCGCCCTTCATGTGGTGGGCCAGGTTGCACGCGAAGTCGATGACCTCAAGCGCGCGGGTGACCTCACCGCCGGCATCGGCGACCACCTTGCCGTGCTCGCTCGAGACGATGCGCGCGAAGTCGTCGGCGTGGTCTTTGACCAGACCCCGGAAAGCAAAAAAGACCTCGGCACGTTTCCCGAGCGGGGCGGTGCTCCAGGTCTTGTGGGCCTTTTTCGCGACCGCGACGGCCGACTCGATGATGGCTTGATCGGCGAATGCCAGGCGGGCTTGAACCTCGCCGCGCGCCGGATCGTAGATGTCGCCGTACCGTGCACTATCGTCTGCGCCCACGGCGGAACCAGCGATAAAATGCCCGACGGTCTTGGTGACTGCGGGTGCTTCCATCCGGCGATATTCTCCGGCGGAGTGCGCGCCCCTTGTGTCTTGACGTTAAGGCGCTTTGGGGTTTTCCGTGAGGTCGGCGCGCGTGTCGACGTCGCGGTACGCGCCGTCATCGGCGAGTTCTATGCGCACGATGGCGAGGCTTGGATCGTCGCGGAGAAGCTTGAGCGTATCGCCGTCGGGAAGCGACGGGATCTTCGCGCGTGCGGCGCGAGAGAAGTAGACGGGATGACCGCCGACGCCGTCGCGGATCGGGTAGCAGATATCGGCACTGCCGGCGGCGGCGAGGATGGTGTCGACGATGGCGGTGGTCATGTAGGGCATGTCGGCCAGGAGCACGAGCAGTGCGTCGCCTTCAGAGGTCGCGGCATGTGCTAAACGAAGCGAGTGGGCCATGCCGCGATCAGGCGCGGTATTTTCGATGAAGCGTACGTTCGCGCCGACCGCGTGGCTGAGGTCGGGTCCGGCGACGACGACGATCGGAAGATGGGAAACCGCGTGAAGCACGAGCGCGAGCATAGGGATGCCGTCGACCGACGCGAGCAGCTTTTGGCCGCCGAAGCGCGCGCCGGTGCCGGCTGCGAGGATGACGGCGGTCGTCATGTGAGGGACCCGCGTAACGGGCCGGCGCCGCCGGTGAGTCTTCCGCCGGGGCGGCCGTGGCGGAGGGCGACGATCTCGGCGGCGATCGCGACGGCCGTCTCTTCGGGGGTGCGGGAGCCGAGGTCCAGGCCGATCGGGGCGTTCAGGCGGGCGAGCTCCGCGTCGGTCGCGCCGGCTTCGCGCAGGCGTTCGACACGGCTCGCGTGCGTGTTGCGGCTGCCCATCGCGCCGATGTAGCCGGCGCGCGTGCGGATGGCTTTGAGCAAGAGCGGGATGTCGAACTTCTCGTCGTGCGTGAGCGCGATGATCGCCGTACGTTCGTCGACCGACGCTTCGGCTAAGAACTCGTGCGGCCAGGCGACGGCTACGCGGTCCGCGTGCGGGAAGCGATCCTTGGTCGCGAAGGCGGGGCGCGCGTCGCAGACGGTCACGCGATAGCCGAGGAACTGGCCCATCCGTATCATCGCGTCGGCGAAATCGATCGCGCCGAAGACGAACATCTGGGGCGGCGCCGCGACGCGGTCGACGAAGAGCTCCACTTCGCCGTGCGGTTCGCCGCGCTTGCCGAGCATCCGGACGTGCGGTTCGAGGACCGCTCCACCATCCCGGATCTCGATCGCGAGCGCCGCATCCAGCGCGCCCGACCCGAGCGAACCGAGGGTCGTCTCGGCGAAGATCGCAAGCCTGCGCCCGACCCCGGCTTCATCCAGGCGGAGCACGAGCGCGAGCAGATCGCCGAGCCGGTCCTCGAGCGCTTCGCAGAAGGCCGGGTCGAGCGGCTCGACTGCGACGCGGAGCGTGCCGCCGCAGGTCAAACCGACCGCCTGCGCCTCGCTATCCGAGAGGCCGTACGTGACGACGTGCGCCTTGCCGTCACGCAAGACCGCCTGCGCTTCATCCACCAGCGCGGCTTCGACGCAGCCGCCCGAGATCGAACCGGCCAAGCGGCCGTCGCCCGAGACCGCGAAGACGGCGCCCGGATCGCGCGGCGCGGAGTGCTGCACGGAGACGAGGGTCGCGAGCGCCACGGGTTGTCGATCGCGTTGCCACGCACGTACGGTATCCAGGAGTTCGAGCACTCCGCATGGGTTCCACGAGGGAAAAGCGAACCCCGCATGATGTATTCCAGCTACCTTCGGCCGACTACGGAGGCTGAAGCCCTTCGACTTCTCGCCGAGCATGGGGCCGGCGCGCGCATCGTCTCCGGGGGCACCGACGTCCTCGTCGAGCTGCAGCGCGGTATCAAGCTCACCGGGACGCTGATCGACATCAGCGCGCTGGATGCGCTCAAGTTCGTGCGCCGCGAAGGCGACGAGATCGTGATCGGCGGCATCGCCACCCACAACGACGTGCTCGCCTCCAACGATTGCCGCACGAGCGCTCTGGCGCTGGTGCAGTCGTGCGTCGAAGTCGGCGCGCCACAGATCCGGACGCGCGGTACGCTTGCCGGCAACCTGGTCACCGCGTCGCCGGCCAACGACACGATCGCACCGTTCTTCGCGCTCGGCGCCAAGATCGTGCTGAAGAGCGTGCGCGGCGAGCGGACGGTCGAGATCGAGGAGTTCTTCACCGGCTTCCGCGCGACCGTGATGGAGCCCGACGAACTGCTGATGCAGATCCGCGTGCGAGCGACGCAGGCGGACGAGCGGAGCATCTTTTTGAAATTGGGTCTGCGGCGCGCGCAGGCGATCTCGGTGATCGCGCTGGCCGCGCAGGTCGCGCTCGACAATCGCGGCATGGTGACCGAGGCGCGCATCGCGCTCGGGTGCGTCGCGCCGACCATCGTGCGCGTCCCGAGAACGGAAGCGTTCCTGCGGGGCCGCTATCTCGACGAAGCGACGATCGCGAAAGCCGCCGCGATGGCGACCGACGAAGTCCGCCCGATCGCGGACGTGCGCGGTTCGGCCGAATATCGCAAAGAGACGGTCGCCGTCTACATCGCCGAAGCGCTCGAACGGATGCGCGACAACAAGCAGGCCGAAGGTCTGCCGAAGGAACTCGTCCTGCTCGATACGGGCGAGAGCACGAAGGGGCAACTCGCGTTCGTGGATACGATCGAAGCGACCATCAACGGCGAGCCGCGCACGCTCGGAGGCGCCGCGACCAAGACGTTGTTGAACGCACTCCGCGACGACGCGCACTTGACCGGTGCCAAAGAAGGCTGTGCCGAGGGCGAGTGCGGCGCGTGTACGGTCTGGATCGACGGCATGGCCGTCATGTCGTGTCTGGTTCCGGCGCCGCAGATCCATGGCAAGAAGGTCACCACCATCGAAGGCTTGGCCGGCGGCGATCAGCTGCATCCGCTGCAGCAGGCCTACATCGATCATGCCGCCGTGCAGTGCGGGTTCTGCATCCCCGGCATGTTGATGGCGGGCGCGAAGGAACTGCAAGAGTATCCGGATGCGACGCTCGAGCAGCACCAGCAGGCGATCAGCGGCAATCTCTGCCGTTGCACCGGGTATCGCAAGATCCTCGACGCGATGATCGCGTGCACCGATTCGAAGATCGCCGAACGCCAGGGAGTGCCCAAGGCATGAGCCTGATCGGAAAATCGGAACCGCGTCACGACGCGCTCGGGAAGGTCACCGGCAAAGCGATGTACCCGGCGGATCTCGTAAAGGAAGAGATGCTGCGGCTCAAGGTCGTGTTCGCGAACCGCGCGCATGCGACCATCAAGAGGATCGACGCGACCAAAGCGCTCGCGCATCCGGGCGTGGTCGCGGTGTTGACGTCGGTCGACGTTCCGTACAACCGCTTCGGCCTGGTCACCTCTGATCAGCCGTTGCTCTGCGATACGAAGGTCCGCTTCTGGGGTGATCGGGTCGCGCTCGTCGTCGCGGAGACCGCGCGGGCCGCCGAAGAGGGCGCCAAGCTCGTCGAGGTCGACTACGAAGATCTGCCGCTCATCGTCGACGCGCGCGCCGCGATGTCGCCGGAGTCGCCACTGGTGCACGACGAGAAGAAGAGCAACGTGCTCGAGCACGTGCGCATCCGTCACGGCAACTGCGACGAAGCCTTCAAGACCTGCGACGTGGTGCTCGAAGGCGAGTTCGAGACCGGTTGGCAAGAGCACGCATACCTGCAGCCGGATGCGGGCGTCGCATACTACGAAGGCGATAAGCTGATCGTGGAGACGGCCGGGCAGTGGCTGCACGAAGATCTGCGCCAGATCGCGGAGATGCTCCAACTCTCCGAAGAAGACGTCGCGATCCGGTATGCTAAGATCGGGGGCGCGTTCGGCGGCCGCGAAGATCTCAACGTCGCGCCGTTGCTGGCGCTTGCGACCTGGAAGCTGAAGAAGCCGACCGCGATCGTGTGGAGCCGTGACGAATCGATCATCGGGCACCACAAGCGCCATCCGTACTTCATCCGCACCAAGTGGGGCGCCAAGAACGACGGCACCATCATCGCCGCGCAGACCGAACTGGTCGCCGACGGCGGCGCATACGCTTCGACCAGCGCCGAAGTGCTCAAGGGCGCGACGCTCTTCGCGGGCGGTAGCTATCGCATTCCGAACGTGTGGTCGGACGGCTACGCGGTCTACACCAACAACGTGCCGAGCGGCGCGTTCCGTGGCTTCGGGTGCCCGCAAGCGCACTTCGCGGTCGAGTCGATGGTCACGCGGCTCGCGCATGCGCTCGACATCGATCCGGTCGAACTGCGCCGGCGCAACATCTACGTCGAGGGCGATACCGAGGCGACCCTCAGCGTGCTGCCGGCCGGGGTCGGCGCGATGGAGTGCTTAGAGCGCTGCGAAGAAGAAGCTCAGTCGCGTCTCGGGTACGGCAAGGCCGTCGCTTCCTCGAAGGGGCCGATCAAACGCGGGCACGGGTTCGCGTCGGGCATCAAGAACGTCGGCTACTCGTTCGGGTTTCCGGATCAGGCGACCGCGACCGTTGAACTCTCGGGCGAGAAAGAGATCACGCACGCGCTGCTACGGGTCGGCGCGGCAGACGTCGGCCAAGGCTCGCATCTGGTGATGCGTCAGATCTGTGCGGAGGCGCTCGGCGTCCCGATGGAACGCGTGCAGATCGTCGCCGAGGCGAGCGACAAAGCACCGAACGCCGGGAGTGCGTCGGCCTCGCGTATGACCTACATGGGCGGTCGGGCCGTGCACGACGCCTCAAAGGCGGCACTCGCGAAGTTCCCCGGACCGAACGCCAAGGCGACCGTGCAGTTCCGCCCGACCCCGACCACCGCGCTCGATCCCGAGACCGGCGCCGGCAAACCGAACTTCTGCTACGGCTACACCTCGCAAGCCGTCGAAGTCGAAGTCGACACGCGGACCGGACAAGTGCGTATCGGCAAGATCATCAGCGTGCACGACGTGGGCAAAGCGATCAACAAACAGCAGGTCGAGGGACAGATCGAGGGCTGCCTTGCGCAGGCCGTCGGCTATACGCTCACCGAGAACCTGATCTGCAAAGACGGCAAGATCCTCACGCCGCACTTCAGCAACTACTTGCTGCCGACCACGCTGGATATGCCGACCGACGTCTATCCGATCATCGTCGAACACGCGGACCCGCAGGGGCCGTACGGCGCGCGCGGCGTGGCGGAGATGCCGCTCGTCCCGTTCGCCGCCGCCGTTGCGTGTGCGATCCACGACGCCACCGGCGCGTGGGTCACGCAGTTGCCGATGACGCCAGAGCGCGTGCTGAACGCGATCAACGCGGTCAAAGGCGCGACTGGAGCGTCGTCGCGCGCGTAGCGAATCTTAGTTGACCAACTAGAGCGATATCGCTAGGGCTTGTCAGTCGCGCGTTCCGGCGTGATAGACTGACGATGAGAGAACTATGCCGACTACGATTGGCCCTGGGCCGAAATATTACGAGATCCTCGACGGCGTGCGGTACGACAAGGTGAGCCCGAAGCGTACGCATGCCATCGTGCAATTGTCCATCGCTACGGGGATCCGCGCTCTTGCGGGCGCTCGAGGCGACGTGGGACTGGAGTGGGAGTTTCGCGTCGGCGACGTCGACGGAACCAGCTCGATTCTGCAGCCTGACGTTTCGTTCGCCTCGCGCGAGCGTCTCGACGCGTTGCCGGAGACCGATCGCGAAATCCCGCCGTTCTCGCCGGACGTCGCGATCGAGATCAGGTCGCCGTCGAGTCGAGCCGGGTTGCGCGCGCGGAAGACGACGCGCTATCTCGCGACCGGCGCCGTGCTCGTCCTTGATGTCGATCCCGTCGAGCGGGTCATCCACGCGCACGCGCGGGACGGTGTGCGGACCTACGAGAACGGCCGACGATTCGAACACCCTGCCGTTCAATGGCTTAGCTTCGACGTGCGCGAAGTGTTCGCCGACCTCGACGTCGAGGATAGGAGCGCATCATGAGTACGAGGCCGACCGTGACCGTTTCCAAGGACGGGCCGTATCTCGTCTCGGGCGCCGTTCCCGTGCAGATGCAGACGATCATGCCGAACGCCGAAGGCGGGTCGTGGACCTGGAGCGAGGGCCGCTCGTTCGAGGTCGAAGCGCCGTACGCGCTCTGCCGCTGCGGGCACTCGGGGAGCAAGCCGTTCTGCGATGGGACGCACAAGAAGATCGGGTTCAAGGGGGCCGAGGTCGCGGACTTCGACGCCGTGCCGTCGGAGACGATCGACGGGTCTGACGCAACGCTCGACGATATCCATCCGCTCTGCGCGTTCGCGCGGTTCTGCGACAACGACGGTGGTATCTGGAGCATCGTCGAGGAGAGCGGCGCGACGCCGGTCGCGGTGCGCGAGGCGGTCA
>JALYSX010000203.1 GCA_030854585.1 Vulcanimicrobiota bacterium | reverse complement strand
AGCCAAGGGCATCCCGATCCGGATCGGCGTCAACCTCGGCTCGCTCGCACCGGACCTCGAGAAGACGCTCGGGCTCTCTCCCGCCGCGATGGTCGAGTCGGCCATGCGCCACGTCGAGATCCTCGAGGGTCTGGATCACCGCGACATCGTGATCTCGTTGAAAGCCCACGACGTGATGATGACGGTCGCCGCCTATCGCCTGATGGACGAACGGCTGCGCGAGCGCAACACGCCGTATCCGCTCCACCTCGGCATCACCGAAGCTGGCATGCTCCGCGACGGCACGATCAAGTCGTCGATCGGTCTCGGCATCCTGTTGTTCGAAGGTATCGGCGATACGATCCGCGTCTCGCTCGCGGCCGATCCGGTCGAAGAAGTGCCGGTCTGCTGGGGTATCCTCAAATCCCTCGGGCTGCGCGAGAAGGGCTTCGAGATCACCGCCTGTCCGTCGTGCGGCCGCGCCGAGATCTCGGTGCTAGCGCTCGGCGAGCAAGTCGAGAAGATCGCCAAAGAGTACACCGCGCCGGTCAAGGTCGCGGTGATGGGCTGCGTGGTGAACGGTCCGGGCGAATCCAAGATGGCCGACGTCGGGGTCGCCGGCGGCAAGGGCAAAGGCGCGATCTATCGCGCGGGCGAGCTGGTCGGGACGTTCCCGGAAGCGGAACTGCTCGACGCGCTCCGCCTCGAGATCGAAAAAGTGATCGTCGAGAAATATCCCGACTACGCGCACGAGACGGTCGTACTGAAATGAAATACCGCCGGCCGGCCTGGCAGACGATCGTCTTGACGGGCGTCGTCGCGACGATGGCATCGGGCCTGCTCGCGTTCTCCCGACCGGTGGAGATGCGTGTCGACGGCCAGACGCTGCAGAGCGACGTCTCTCCGGTCACTACCGCTCAGGATAGGGTCTACGTTCCGTTGCGGCCGCTCGCAGCTGCGCTCGGCGCGATCACGACCGAAGATAAGACGACCGGCGAAGTGACCGTAACGCGCGGAAACCAATCGCTGCGTATCACGGTCGGCGACGTCCACGCCACCTTCAACGGCATGCGGATGACGCTCAACCACGCGCCCTTCCGCGTGCAAGGCCGCGTGATGATCGGCATGAAGGCCTTCGGCCATGCCTTTGGCGTGCGCATCAGTTACGACAAACGGACCGCCCGGGTCGACGTCAGCACCGGCGTCAGCACCGCCGTCGGCGTCGATACCTCGACCGAGTAGCGGCGTTTCGGAAGGCGTCTAGTACTCGAGTGCTTCGGGTTCGATGACGGGCTCGATCTCGTCGGGGTTCGACATCCGGAAGCCGTAGCTGAAAAAGAAGATCAATCCGACCACGAGCGCACCGGCGAACCAGAGCCAGGTGGTGCGCGAGAGTCCGAAGACCGCCAGGAAGAGCGAGCAGAGAATGCCCGCGATCGGGAAGTACGGCGCGAACGGGACTTTGAAGGTGCGCGGCAGATCCGGCCGGCGCTTGCGCAGATAGAGCACGCCGCCGCAGACCACCGAGAACGCGATCAGCGTTCCGATGTTGACCAGATTCAAGAGCTGGTTGAGCGGAACGATCAAGGTCAGCATCGCGACCGCGGTGCCGGTCAGGAGCGTCGTCGTGACCGGGGTCTTGAAGCGCGGGTGGATCTTCGCGACGATCGGCGGGAGCATCTTGTCGCGTGCCATCACGTAGAAGATCCGGGTCTGCCCGAGCAGCGAGGAGAGCGCGACGCTGGTCGTACCGGCGAGCACGCCGATCGTGATCACCCAACGGAGCCACGGCTGGTGCAGCGGTTCGAGCGCGTAGACGAGCGGGTTAAGTGCCGGAACTTTCTGCCACGGTACGGCGCCGAGCAGCACGACGGCGGTCGCGCAGTAGATCACGGTTCCGATCGCGAGCGCCCCGATCACGCCCAGTGGCACGTCGCGCGAGGGGTTCTTGCACTCCTCGGCCGTCGTGGTCGCGGTATCGAAGCCGATGTAGCTGAAGAAGACGTAGGCCGCGATCGGGATGATGCCGATCTGCCCGGACTCGGTCGCGCCGCCGAACGGCATCATCGATCCCCAACCGTGCGGGTTGAAATCGTGCAGGTTGGCGGCGTGGAAAAGGAACAGCCCGGCGCCGATGAAGACCATCAGCGCCGATATCTTCAGCACCACGAAGATGTTGTTCGTGGTGGCGGACTCCCGAATGCCGATCGAGAGCAGAACGCAGAGCCCCATCACGAAGACGGCGCCGAGCACGTCGCACTGCGAATGGGCGAAGTCGTACTGGTCGAGTTGCCACCACTGACCGTGCATGACCAGGTTCGAAGTCTGTGCCCAGGTCGGGAGCGCGATGCCGATCGTCTTGAGCGCGTCCTGGAGCGCGGCCGAGAACTGTTGGGCTACGGGCGCCGCGCTGATGCCGTATTCGAAGATCAGCGCGAAGCCGATGATCCACGCGAACAATTTGCCCATCGTCGCGTAGGCGTAGGTATACGCGCTGCCGGCGACCGGCACCATCGCACCGAGTTCCGCGTAGCAGAGCGCGGCGAAGAACGAGGTCAGGCCCGCGAGCAGATACGAGATGATGACTGCGGGTCCGGCGCCTTGAACGCCCGTCCCGATGGTGGTGAAGATACCGCCGCCGATCATCGTACCGAGGCCGATGGCGACCAGATCCTTCGCGGTCAGCGCTCGCCGGAGCGTCTTCCCCTTCGCGAACTCGCGCAGCTTATCGACGTTGCTGGTGGCAAAGAGCTGTTGGACGAACGACATAGCGGGCGAGGTTCGCAGGGTGCCCGGGCCCGTCCCCCCAAGTGCCGGACATGGCATATCGGCGCATCTCCAAGCGTGAGGTCTACCGTAACCGCTGGATCGCCGTCGAGGTGCACGCGATCGTGCATCCGTCCGGCGTCGAGGGCGAGCACGTCCTGATCGACGTGCCCGCGCCGAGCGGCGTCCTGGTCGACGACGACGGCGACCTGCTCTTCGCGCGCCAACCTCGCTTCGCGATCGGGGCTGACACGATCGAGATCGTCAAGGGCGGTGCGAACGCGGGCGAAGACGCGCTCGCCTGCGCGCAACGCGAACTGCGCGAAGAACTCGGCATAATCGCTCGCTCGTGGGTCTCGCTCGGGATTCTTTACGAGATTCCGTCAATCGTCGAGAAGCCGCTCTCGCTCTTTCTGGCGCGCGAGATCGAGCACGTCGTCGACGAGCAAGAAGACGTGGAACGGATCGATCTGGTGCGCGTGCCGGCCGCCGACGCGCTGACTGCGGCCGTTCAGGGCCGGATCAACGACGCGGTCACCGTTGCAGCATTGCTTCGGTACGCCGGTGTTCCAAAACCCTAGACGTTCAAGGGCTCGCGGGCGGTTCCGTCTTCGGCGTCCACAGATGTTCCGCTACACGCAGGTCCGCATTGATCCAGCGCGCCCAGACGAAGAGCGCGTCGGAGAGCCGATTGAGAAACCGAAGTGGTTCGTCGATGATCGGGCCTTCCTCTTCGCGTAGCGTATAGAGCAGACGCTCGGCCCGGCGGCAGATGGTGCGCGCGAGATGCAGATGCGCGCCAGCCGGCGATCCGCCCGGGTGGATGAAGTTCGCGAGGGCTTCGAGATCGGTCTGCGCTTCGTCTATGCCGCGCTCTAACGCCTTGGCGTCCTCGGCGCCGACCAGCGGCATAGCCTCCCAGCGATCCTTCGGCAGGGTCGCGAGATCACTGCCGAGGTTGAAGAGCGCGTCCTGCACCCACGAGAGCCAAGCGTCCAACCGAGCGGCCCGCGGCGTTGCAGGGACCAGCGGCCGTAGCTCGGCACGCGCGATCCCGATCGCGCTCGAGCACTCGTCGACCGTTCCGTAGGTCTCGATCCGCAGGGCGTTCTTCTTGACGCGCTGACCGCCGACCAAGCCGGTCGTTCCGTCGTCGCCGGTACGCGTGTAGATACGAGTCAGTTTAGGCATCGCGGAAGTCCATTCGGGGAGGCCGCGAACCGGGCCCGCTCGAACCGGGCCCGGTCATGTCCCAAAGCCTCACGCCCGTCGTCAAAGAGATTCCGCCCAAGGCGGCCGACCTCTCCGCCTGGTATACCGCCGTCTGCATCAAGGCCGAACTGGTCTCGTATGCACCCGTTCGCGGCTGCGTCGTGCTCCGTCCGCACGGCTTCGGCATGTGGGAGAATCTGCAGAAGCATCTCGACGAGCGCTTCAAGGCGACCGGCCACGAGAACGCCTATTTCCCGCTCCTGATCCCCGAGAGTCTGTTGACAAAGGAAGCCGAGCACGTCGAAGGCTTCGCGCCCGAGGTCGCCTGGGTGACGTACGGCGGCAACGAAGAGTTGACCGAACGTCTCGCGATCCGTCCGACATCGGAAGTGATCATCGGCACGATGTACGCGCAGTGGATCGAGTCGTATCGCGATCTGCCGATCCTGATCAATCAATGGGCGAACGTGGTCCGCTGGGAGAAGGCGACGCGACCGTTCTTGCGCACCATGGAGTTTCTCTGGCAAGAGGGGCACACCGCGCACGCTACGGCCGAAGAAGGCCGTGCCGAGACCTTGCAGATGCTCGCCGTCTACAAAGATTTCGCCGAGAACGTGGCCGCGATCCCGGTCTACGCCGGCGCCAAGAGCGCAAGCGAACGTTTCCCCGGCGCGGTCGAGACGTTCTCGATCGAAGCCTTGATGCCGGACGGCAAGGCGTTGCAGTCAGCCACCTCGCACGACCTCGGTCAGAACTTCTCGAAGGCCTACGACATCACGTTCACCGATGCGGATAGCACGATCAAACACGTCTACACGACCTCGTGGGGCATGTCGTGGCGGATGCTCGGAGCGGTCATCATGACGCACGGCGACGATCGCGGGCTGCGTATCCCACCCAAACTCGCGCCGATCGAAGTCGTCATCGTGCCGATCGTTCGCGGCGACGATCTTCGCTCCATCGAACGGGCGAACGAGGTCGCGACCGCCTTGCGTAAGGCCGGGCGCCGCGTCAAGGTCGACACCCGCGATCAATCGCCGGGTTGGAAGTACGCCGAGTGGGAGATGCGCGGCGTGCCGCTACGCATCGAGATCGGCCCGAAGGATCTGGAGTCCGGCAGCGCCTTGCTCGCGCGTCGCGACAAGCAGAAGGGCGAAGAAGGGGCCAAGGTCGCCGTCCCATTCGATGGCCTTGAAGCGGCCGTTGCCGCCGGCTTGGACGCCGTCCACACGTCGCTCTTCGAACAGGCCAAAGCGCACCTTGACGCGCACACGTTCCGCGTGACCGATCACGACGAGTTCTTCGCCCGCGCCAAGAACCGCGACGGCATGCTCGATATCGCCTGGTGCGAACGCGCCGCATGCGAAGCGCACATCAAGGCGGAGACCGGCGCGACCACGCGCAATACGCGCGCGCTCGAAGGCGGCGAGACCGCCTGCGCCGCCTGCGGCGAGCCCGCCAAAGCCCGAGCCTATTTTGCGCAATCGTACTAAGCTCGCGCTCGCGCTGTTGATCGCCGCCGTCCCCGGCATTGCGCTTGCCTCCGCGCCATCGATCGCAACGCTGGATGCGGACGCACGCGCGAGCGGGAACCGCAAGGAGATCGCGATGAAGATCGGCGACGCCCTCTTCGCGATCGAATGGCCGGCGCAGGTGATGAAGGTCTCCGCAAACCAGGCCGCCGGCGTGCTGGTGGTCGGGCTCAAAGTATCCGGCGTGAAGTTTCATGGCCCCCTCACCCGCGCCG